>CAZOMK010000006.1:0-22342 GCA_964580615.1 uncultured Lachnospiraceae bacterium
GAATAATACCGCGCGATGTAAGCCTTTTCGATCGCGTACAGACAGCTCAGAATTTCGCTGTTTCGGCTGTAATCGAACAAAAGCGGGATCAAAGCGAGATCGTTTTCGTTGACGTTACGCAAAAGAAACGAATAATATTTCGCGGAGGTTGCTTGAAACGGACGCTCGCGAAGCGTGCCGACGGGCAGACAAAGCGCTTCGCCCGCGCGTATGGTGGCGTTTTCTTCATTTATTATATAATCAACGCTTCCTTCGAGCATAAAGACCAAATAAACGGACTCGATCACTGTTTTCGGTATGTTCGTCACGGGGGACGGCGTTCTGTATCTGAAATAATCTATTACAAGCTCCGACACGGCTGTCTCCTTTCGCTGTTCGATGATGCTTTTGTGCAATCGTATACTATATGATACACGCTTTTTCGCATGAAATCAATCCCCGACCCAAAGAATTTACATTTTAATGTGACTAAAAATAAACAAAGATACATTGCAATAAAACAAAATTAAATATATAATGGAACAAAGCGGTGAAACGGCGGCTTTTTTTGTGCAATTTTACCGCGACGAGAACTCAAAGGAGATATTTTATGAAAAAAATATTGACAGCCATAGTTGCCGTCATGCTCGTTTGTTCACTCGGCGTTACTGTTTTTGCCGAAGAAGCTGACTATGTGATCGAGCTTCAGGCGTTCCTTTTTGACGATTGGGGCGACGCTGTAAACGACGCGCTTCAAAAGGACTCAATGGGAACGGCGTTTGCAATCGCGCTCAAGCCGCTCGACGAAATTGACGCAGAAAACACATGGTACGATTTTGAGATCACCATCCCCGTTGACTGCACAAAAATTGACATTTCCATCAACTGCGCCGCAAAGGGCGACAACAGATGGATGGACGTTACCTTCAACGGCGAGACCTACAAGGTAAACTGCCTTAATACGGGCGATTGGGGCGTTTTCTATGAGAATGTCCTTACGATCGAAAACGTAAAGAAGGGCGATTATGTGCTCCGCCTTGCGTGCCCGGACAATTTTGACAACGATACAATCAAAACTCCCAACATCGACAAGATCAGCTTCAATATGTTCCTTGAGGATTACGAAACAGTCCCCGTAGAGGACGAGCCGGCTGTCAGCGATACGGAAAAGGTTACGGATACAGAGGCTTCGGCAGAAACCAAGCCCGAATCCGATGCTGCGACGACAGCACCGACAACGGAAGCTGTGAAAGAAGAATCCGGTTGCGGCTCCGCGATGGGCGCTTCCACTGTGATCGTTATGCTCGTGTCCGCGCTCGGATGCGCGCTTATCCGCCGCAAATAAACGGCAAAATTACGATGAGTAAAGGCGACAGCCTTGAAAATAAAACAAAAATTTAAGGAGAGAAGAAAATGAAAAAGATTCTCACAATCGCGATCGCTGTTATGATGATCGCAGTTATGTCCGTATCTGTTTTCGCAGCAGAAAAGACAGACACTATCACAGTTGATTTCGACACAGCAGTTGAAGGAACACATTTCACCGTTGCCGGACTCAAAGACGGACTTCAGGTAAAATCGGCTGATGGCGTAACCCAGCAGCAGTACGGCGTTAAGCCCTCCGGTGCAGCAGCAGATGCTTACATTGCTACAACAATCAACGTTCCCGCCGATGGCGCATCAGTTAGGGTTGACGTTAAGTATTCTACAAATACGGATACAAACCGTTGGTTTGCAGTTAAACTTGATGATCACGGCGAGCAGATGTTTGGCGGTGAAGCAAGCGGATCTTGGGTAGCTACACTTGTTGCAACAACTTCGTATACAGATGTTGCTAAGGGCGAACATGTTGTTAAGCTTTGCCCCACTTCCGACTTCGGTTCCGAAGCTCATGCGAAGGCAGCTAACATTCTCGAATACACAATCACAATTACTTATAACGAAGAAGAAACAACAACAGCTGCTCCCGACGATACAACAACAGCTGCTCCCGACGACACAACAGCTGCTCCCGACGACACAACAGTTGCTCCCGACGATACAACAACAGCTCCCGACAATACACCCGATACAACCCCCGACGAAGAAGACAAGGCTCCTCAGACCGGTATTGTAACCGCTATTCTCGTAGCTGCTGCTGCATTCTCCAGCGCATACATCGTTTCCAAGAAGCACTAATTAAGTGAACAAAAAGACTCCTTCGGGAGTCTTTTTTGCTTTTTGAACTTTATCCCGAAAATAAGCTCATCTTGTGTCGATTATCACTTGCAGAGTTGATTCGGCTGTGCTATAATATCGAGGATACCGTGAAATGAATCTTTATGAGGTGAACGAGCATGAATAAAGCAAAGCTTTTTTCGATTTTTAAGGAATTTATCATCATTACTTTCGGCGCATTTCTCGCCGCTGTCGCAATCTTCTTTTTTATGTTGCCGAGCCATGTAGCCGTCGGAAGCGGATCCGCTCTCGCGATGGTTTTGAGCAACTTTATTCCGCTCCCCGTCTCAACGATAATGCTCATCTTGAATATTGTTCTTTTCACGATCGGATTTTTGCTTGTCGGCCCGGAATTTGGCATAAAAACAGTGTACAGCGCGATCATGGTGCCGGTGTTTATGGGAATCATGGAGCGTGTGTGGCCCGATTTTCAGTCGTTGACGGGAGACGCAACGCTTGATGTGCTTTGCTATATCCTCGTCGTCGGCGTCGCTATGGCGATCCTGTTTTCACATAACGCCTCGTCGGGCGGACTTGATATCGTCGCAAAGATCATGAATAAATATCTGAAAATGGATCTCGGTCATGCCGTTTCCGTTTCGGGAATCGTTGTTGCGCTTTCGTCTGCGCTTTGCTATGACTCAAAGACAGTCGTGCTCAGCGTTATCGGTACATACTTCGGCGGAATTATCCTCGACCACTTCATTTTCGGCATGGATATCAAGCGCCGTGTTTGTGTTATTTCGCCCAAACTCGACGAGATCGTCGATTTCATCCTTTACGATCTTCACAGCGGCGCGACGTTGAACGAGATCGTCGGCGCATACGATCATACGCCTCGCAAGGAGGTCATTACGATCGTCGATAAGGACGAGTACAAAAAGCTGATGGACTTTGTCAAGAAAACAGACCCGAAAGCGTTCGTTACAGTCTATTCGGTCAGCGAAATGCGCTATCAGCCCAAGGTTAAAAAGTGATAAAATACAAATGCTTCCCCCGCTTGCGCGGGGGAATTATTTATGATATTATATATGTAAAGATTTGTTCGACGCTGTGCTGTGTCGCTCGGCGTCATGATGAGGTGAATGATGCTTAAAATCATCCATACAGGTGACATACATCTCGACAGTCCGTTTTCCGGCTTGGATGAGCGCCGCGCGGAGATCCGAAAGACGGAGCTTCGTGCCACTTTTTCGTCGTTGATGACGTATGTTCGTCTTAATTCTGTGAATATTTTGCTTATTGCGGGAGATTTTTTCGATTCCGGCTTTGTGACGCGCGAAACGGTTGCTATCGCTTTGCGTGAGTTTTCGCGTGTGCCCGAATGTAAGATAATCATCAGTCCCGGTAACCATGATTCGTACACGGAGGACAGCGTGTACGCAAAGGTCAAGTGGCCGGACAACGTCTGCATCTTTAAGTCGGAGCAGATGACGCGCTTTGAGTTCCCCGAATTGAACTGCGATGTGTACGGCTATGCGTTCACGGGCGAATCGCTTACGGAATGCCCGATCGACAAGGTCGAGCCGAACGATCGCGTGAAGCTTCTGTGCGCGCACGCGCATTTGGGCGTGCCGACGTCAAAGTATGCGCCCGTTTCCGCGTCAATGCTCGCAAGCTGCGGCTTCAATTACGCGGCGCTCGGTCATGTCCATAACGCCGCTCCCATCGCGGAGTTCGGCGGATGCGTATACGGCTATTGCGGCTGCCTTGAGGGACGTGGATTCGATGAATGCGGCGCGAAGGGCGCTGTTTCGATCGAGATCGATGAGGGGGACGGAAAAATGTCCGTTCGCACGTTGAATTTCGCGAAAAAGCATTATGAATCGCTCGCGATTTCCGTCGAGGGGGCAGGCTCGCTTTACGATATAACAGAGCGCATAAAATCGCTGATAAAGGAACGTCATTTCGGATCGGAGACAATATTGAGAGTCACCTTGGAGGGCGAGATGCCGCCGACGCTCATGCCGTCGCCGTCCGTCATCGAGGAAGCTGTAACGGACGTCTTTTCAATCGAGGTGCGCGACGAAACGACCGCCATGCTTGATGACGATTATTTGATGCAGGATCCGACGGTGAAAGGCGAGTTTTACCGTCTGCTTCGTCCGAAGCTGTTGGACTCGGATACGGAAGTCAGAAAAACGGCACGTCTGGCGCTTCGATACGGCTTTGCCGCAATGTCGGGCGAGAGCATCACTGACTGATAGCGAGGTTCGTATATGTACATAGAACGAATTGATATAAAAAGCTTCGGTAAGCTTCACGGCTTCTCAACGGAGCTTGCGCCCGGTGTAAATGTGATCGAGGGCGCTAATGAATCGGGTAAAACGACAATTGCCGAATTCATAAAATTCATGCTCTACGGGATGCAGTCCAAGGCGACGGGAAGCGCCGTTCTGTCGGAACGGAAAAAGTACATAAGCTGGGATCAGTCCGCTGCCGCCGGCACGATGACGGTCAACAGCAACGGCAAACGCATACTTATCGAGCGCAGCTTGTCTGTGTCAACGGACGCTTCGGGCAACGCTTCGTATCGCGAAAGCGTGAAAATGACAGACGCTGAAACGGGCGCACAGCTTTATAAGGGCAAAAATCCGGGCGATGTGCTTCTCGGTGTGCCGGAGGAGATCTTTTTGGGGACGGCGTTCGTCCGTCAGCTCGGCGGGACTAAGGTGGACGGTGAAAAAATTTCGTCATCTGCCGAAAATCTGCTTTTTTCGGCGGACGAAACGGTTAATACCGAAAAGTCCGTCGAGCGCTTGGATCTGCTCAGACGTCAGCTCTTGCATAAAAACGGCAAGGGCGGCTCACTGTACGAAAAGGAGCGTGAGCGCGCGGAGCTTACGCTGAAGCTCGAAACGGCAAAGCAGACGGCAGGCGAGATCATCTCCGTTGAAACGTCGGTGTCCGAGCTGACGGAAAATCGAGAAAACGCAAAGACAAGACGCGACGCCGCACAGAAAAAGTACGATAATTATGCAGCTGTCAAAAATATGCACAGCTTTGATAAGCTTCATGCGATCGAGGACGAGCTTTCCGCAATGTATACGGAGCGCGAAAAGGTTTTGACGGAGGGACTTGTCAACGGTCATTTCCCGGATAGGGAATACGTCAACGAGCTTTACAAGCTCTCCGACGGACTTGCCGCGGACACATCAGAGATCGCGGCGATGTCACGTCAGCTCAATGAGGCGAAGCGCGAGCGCGGAAGCGACGAGGACATTAAAAAGCGCAAGGCGCTTTTCTCCGGCTACATGACGGCGGAAAATATTATCGCCGAGGCAGAGACGCGCGAGCGCGCATTCCTTTTGAAAAAGAAAAACGCAATCGCATTTTTGATTTTTGCCGTGCTGTTCGGCGCAATTTTTGCAGTTGCCAATTGGACGGAGATCGCGGGCAAGCTCGTTAAGGCACTTGTCGAAAATCCTGTACTTTCGAGCGCAATAAAGACGATCTCGCTGATTGGGGGAGCTGTATGCGCTGTTTCGGCGCTGGCGCTCTTTGTGTTGGCGGCAATGGGAAAGAAAAAGCTGTACGCCTACATTGAGGAATACGGTGCGGAATCGCCGCAGGCGCTTCCAATTGTGCTGGAGGATATGACAGAGGCGGCAAGACGCGATGATCTGCTTGAGCGAAGAATAGAATCGCTTGAAGCCGAGCTGACAGAGCTGTACGCCGAATACGATAAAAAGCTTGCGTCCGCACGCGAGCTGATATCCTTGCGCGGCGTTGACGCCGAGCCGGAGGATATACCTGAAAAGCTTCGCGAGGTTCTTTCGGATTCCGAAGAAATTTGCCGCAAAGAGACACAGCTTTCGCTCATGACAGAGGAAAAACGCGCTTCGCGGGACGAGCTTGCGGCATCTCTCGGAGACGCGGACGAAAAGACTGTCAGAGCGGTCACACGCGAGCTCAACATATCGGAATGCGATGCGATGAATTATTCGTCGCTGAAGCTTGAACGCGATTACAACGAAAATGCGGTTACGCGACTCACGGAGGCGATCCATGAGCTTGAGGTAAAGCGCGTGCGTCTGATATCGCAAAGAGAGGATCCCGCAGAGCTTGCGGTTAAGCTGTCGAAGCTTGACTCCGAGCTTGAAAAGGAACGTACACGTTACAATGCCTGCCTGCTTGCAATGGAAACGCTTCAGCACGCCGGCGAAAGCGTGCGCGAGAGCGTTGTGCCGCGCATACGAGCGCTTGCAGTGACGTATCTTTCCTCGATCACGGACGGAAAGTACACAAACGTCAATGTTGACGGCACGTTTTCCGTCACCGTTAACGCAGACGGCGCGTACAGAGAGCTTGAATATATGAGCGGAGGCACCGCAGACGCCGTGTATCTTGCGCTCAGGCTTGCGCTTGTTCGCGTGCTTTACAAATCGACGATCCCGCCCATGATGTTCGACGAAGCCTTTGCTCACATGGACGACGAACGCGCGGCGTCGCTTGTGAAAATGCTTTGCAGCGGCGGCTCGATACAGGCATTGGTGTTCACCTGCCAAGGCCGAGAGGGGAATGTGCTCGACGGTCTTGCACTTGAAAACTATAAGCACATAAATATGTGATGAAAATTCCCGTTTGATTTCCGATCGGAAGGTCAGACGGGAATTTTTCACTTGCTTTCGCCGAAAGCGACGACGATAATTGTAAATAAAGATTAAACAAATATAAAAAATGCAAATCTTGCGTGACAAAACCTTGGTGTAGGTGTATAATTATTCTTGCATAAAAATTTTTATCCTTGGACGGAATTATGATTGAAGATGTTTTGACTTATTTGAGAAAAAACCTGAAAATTGCGGTAAAAAATGTATTTGCGAATTTTTCGCAGTATGCGTGCTTTTTTGCCGCACTGTTTATTATCCAAATATTCCTCGGCACCTTGACCGTTATTCTTTACAATAACGATAACACCGAGTGGGATCATGTCAAGGAGGAATACGATTATCACTTGCTCGTTCAGGGGTTGAATGAATATCAAATGCTGCTCATCGAAAACAACTCCATCGCGGTCTTTTCAAACGACTTCGTCTTTGATATTGTTCGCGTGATAGAGCACGAAAGCACGTTTGACGGCAGTGTTGATTATGACCTTTACATAATGCTTCGCGGAAAGACGGATGAGGATATCGAATTTTCTCTCGAAAGATTTGTCACGAAGTATTTGAAGGAACTCAATAAATACTGCGAAGAAGGCGAAAATATCACGTATATGAAAACGCCGCTCCTGAACTTCGATAAAAACCTGCTCGTTAACAGGCTTATTTATGCGGTGTCCATCATAGCTCTGATGGTTTTGTCAGTGTTCCTGCTCGTCGTGCTTTACAACATCAGAATCAACCATTATAAATTCATATACGGAATCTACATGAGCTTCGGCGCTGACTTCAAAAAGCTGTTCGAAACTGCTTTTTGGGAAATGTGGATAGTCGCAACGGTGACGTTCGTCCCCGCGACGGGCATCTCGGTGCTCATATCCTATTTGATACTGCACGGTGCCGGACTTCCGTTCGCTTGCCCGTTCTGGACCTTGCTCCTCACGGCGGTATACGGGCTCGTTATCCTGCTGTTCTCCGTTTGGTTTCCGATGAAGTTGATGGCGATCAAAACGCCGATGTCGCTTATCGTATCGCAGGACAACTCAAACCTCGTTTCCTCGCCGAGACGCTCGCTCAATCTTTACGGATCCAAATTCCCGTTCCATTATGAGCTTTTCTCGGCATGGCGCTTCCGTAAGTATAACCTGCGACTCCTCGTTTCCGCTGTAATCTTTACGTCCTTGTTTATTGCGGGACTTTACGTTGCGGAGATAACGCGAGTTACGCTTTCGCATGAAAAGCCGCAGTTTGAGGTCGATCTTACAAATACCTACGCCGAGTACGACGATCTGATGCGTCAGGAGCTTTATTCCATCGACGGCATCACCCTCGTAAGCAAATCCAATACGGAAACGGCAACGAACCTTTCAACTCATATAAGAGTAAAATCCGAGCATACTGTTGCACTTTCAAACCTTGTTGTTCCCAAAAATGCGGACGGATACCGCGTTACAAACGATGTGCAGTTCCGCACGATAGACGAGGATATCGTCAATGAGCTCGGAAAGTACAAGTACACGGGCGATCTTTCCTGCGTGCTCAAGGACAAAAATACGGTGATCGTTGCGGATTCGATCAACAATCTCAAAAAATTTGACTATGAGGTCGGCGATACGATAGAGATCGCGACGATCTCCAAGCGTAAGGCTACGCCCGATACAAATATGACGGGCATCAACCTCTTGAAGCAGCAGCTTGAGTGCTTTGAGTTCGAGTATCATGAATACACGATCGGCGCGATAATCTACGATATCCCGACATTGAAAATGCCGATCTATATGTCGGATTCCGCGTTCGAAACAGTAACGGGACTTGAGGTGTCGTACAAGAACCTTGAAATTTACGTTGATCAGTCGCTCACGGCGCAGGAGGTGCTCGATATCGAAACAGAGCTTCGAAATTGGGGCATACTTCTCGGCGATACGATAATCACAAATACGCATAACCTGCACATGAGTATCGTTAACGAGGATAAGCAGTACGACGAGATATTTACGATCGTTGCGATACTTCTTCTGTGCATCTCACCGATGATCTGGTTCTTCTCGCAGACGCTTTACTATTTCAAGCGTGAAAACGAGTTTACGATCCTTCAGTCGATCGGTGCGCTCGGATCGGATATCAGAAAGCTTTATATCTGCGGCGGTGTGTTCATGGGAGTGCTTTCGCTCATATTCTGTACGGGTCTCGGCTATCTTTTGAGCTTCGGACTTTACAGATTTGTCAACGTTACTATCCCTCAGTGGACACTCAGCTACATCAGATATGAATTCTATATGCCGTGGTACGCGATCGTACTCAGCATAGTTGTTTCGGTAATGTGCGGCTTCCTTTCTTCCTACCTCCCCTATCACAGCTTTATGAAGCGTAAGGCAAAAACGCTTTCCGTAGAGTACGGCGAAGTGTCTGATTGATCTAAATAAAATTTCGGAGAGTTATTATGAACGACAATAAATCAAAATATATTTTACAGACGGAAAGCGTCATCAAGCAGTATAAGCAGTACGACGAAACGATCACCGCCGTCAACAGAGTTGACCTTAAGGTCGAGGAGGGCGAGTTCGTCGCCATCATCGGTACGTCCGGATCAGGTAAAAGTACGTTTTTGCAGTGCTGTGCCGGACTTGACAAGGTCGATGCAGGTCATATTTACATAAGAGGGCAGGATATCACAAAGATGTCGCACGACGAGCTCGGACGCTTCCGCGGCGAAAACATGGGCTTCGTTTTTCAGCGTCACAACCTCATCCCGCAGTTTACAGCGCTTGAAAACATACTGATTCCGACGCTTATGTGCAACAAGCAGGATGGCTCCTACGATGAAAGACTCCGCCGTCTCGTTAAAACGCTTGACATCGCGGACAGACTTCACCATTTGCCGAGCGAGCTTTCGGGGGGGCAGCAGCAGAGAGTTGCAATCGCACGCGCGCTCATAAATATGCCGCAGATCCTTTTCGCGGATGAGCCGACAGGTAACCTTGACCGCGCAAACGCGGACGAGGTACTTGACCTTCTCATCAAGACGAGAGATTCGATCGGTCAGACACTCGTTATGGTAACGCATGACCTTCAGATCGCCTCCCGTGCGGACAGAATCTTCCGTATGGATAACGGCGTTTTGAAGCTCGAACGCGACTACCTCGACGGCAAAAGAAAAACGATCAACGGATATTGATAATCAAAAAAGCTCCTTTTCGATTTAGATCGAAAAGGAGCTTTTTTTGCTTTTTTGTTATGTTTCGCTTTTCGGCGTTTCTCCGTACATTGCCTCCAATTCGTGCTGGATCTCCTCGGCACGGGTAATCTGTTCGTTTAGCTTCCATTTGCCGATGTTTACGCCGTCACGCATGAACATCGAGCCGCACTGATGAAAATAAAATTCGATATCGCGCTCCTTTGCCTCTAAATAAAGGTCACGTACCCATTCCCACATTATCGGACGCACCTCACCCTTGGGCGACATTTCGCCGCCTACGTTTACGCATTTGATCAGACCCGTATCAAGATATTTTCCGAGCTTGATCGGCGCGATGAGGGGCGAACAGAAAACCTCGCGGTGCTTGAGCGGAGCGTTTAAGAAATGCTGTAAGCGCTTGTCCGCCATTTCCTGATTTTCAATGGAAATGCTCAGATGAAAATGCTCCCAGCCCTCTCCCCAATCGTCGGGCACGCAGTCCGCTATCCGTTCCGGACGCTTTGTTGTGGTGACGAAAATGCAGTCCTTGCGACTACGAATGAAATCCCAGCAGCCGTCGCGCCATTCGTCCGCCTCCTCGATGAAAAAATCGGACGAAAAGCAAAGCTTTACGAGCGAGCCGGGGGGGCAGTCCTTGTCCTTCAGCTCGTAGGTCGTCTTTCCTTTTGTAATGATCGTTGTGTCTCTGCCGTAGCGTCTGTCCATTTTGTAAACGAAGCAGTTTTTGCATCCGGGACTTACCTTTTTACAGCCGTGCCAAGGATTCCACGCAACGGCTTTGCTTATCTCGTTGTTCTGCATACTTTATTCCTCTTTCATTTTATCAATTATCGGTAATGCTTTGTTTAGCAAGCTGATCAGCTCGTTAAAATCCGCTTCGCCTATTTCGGCTTCGATCTCTTTGAGATACTCGGCTTGCTTCATGTTGAATTTATCTGCAAGAGTCAGCGCCTTTTCAGTCGGCAAAACGTAAAAACTGCGCTTGTCTTCCGGCAGAGCTTCCTTGTAGATGTAGCCCTTTTTCAAAAGAACCTGAATGTGCGCCGCGATCATCGGCTTCGACACACCGAGCAGCTCAGCGATCATAAGCGGAGTAAAGCTTCCGCCTCTTTGCGTTATTATGTTCAGTACCGCCATTTCGCTCGGACGTATAGGCAGATCCTTTTTCAGCTCCATATAGTTCCTCGAAAACTTCGAAAATACTATGTTTGCATCCATATATTTGTCCATGTGACGCTCCTTTTTCGTATGCCGACTCAAGTTAACTGACGTTAACAATTATAGTTCATTCGGGTTAACTTGTCAAGAGCGTGCAAGCAAAATTCGAAATTTCGGATCCCGCCGATCGAAGCTCGACGGGATCCGAATACTTTTTACCGCGTGATCGTGAAAAGACCGTTTATCATCAGCCAAAGCTGAGGGAAGCGACGCATCCCGTTCCAAACGGACGCTCCCGCAAGCCCGTATTCGTTTACGAGCGCAAGCTTTGCGTTAATGCTTCGCGGATCCTCAAACCAGACGATGTGCTCACGAGACGCTCCGCCGTCCGACGAATAATAATTGAAAAACGGGGACGCCGCGATCGTGTCGTAGCCGATTCTCGCACCGTTTTCAACGGCAAGCCGCGTCGCTTCCTCGGCTGAGAGCGAACGTGCTCTCGATTCGCCGCGAATGTAGGGAAGCGTCCAATCGTAGCCGTAGCTCGGAATGCCGAGATAGGCTTTGTCGGGCGGCATTTCCGTCATTGCGTAGTCAACGACGCGCCTGACTTGGTTGACGGGCGCTACCGCCATCGGCGGCCCGTAGGTGTAGCCCCATTCGTATGTCATCAAAAGGACTCGATCCGCCGCCTCCGCGAGCGCGCCGTAGTCGTGCCCCTCGTAAAGCAGACCCGGCTGATTTGCAGACGTTTTCGGCGCAAGCGCAACGACTGTTATGTAGTCACCGAGGCTGTCGAGCGCGTCGTTGACCTCGCGCACAAAGCTTACGTAAGCGTCCGCAAGCGCGCCGCCTATGTACTCAAAATCAAGATCGACACCAGCGTATCCGCGCGAAACGACGGCGTCCGTTACCTCTGAGACGACCTTTGCGCGAATCTCATCGTTCGTTAAAACGTAATCGGCAAGCTCGTTTGAAAAAGTCCCTTCTTCCGTAAGTGTGGAGAGAAGCAGAAGCGGCTTTGCGTCGTATTCGCGCGCGAGCGCGATTATCTCGGCTTCGTCGGACTCGACGGGCGGTATAAGCGTGCCGTCACGCCTGATCCCGTAGGTGAAAAGCGTCAAATACGTCAGGTACGGAAGCGTCTGACGCAAAATAGCTCTGTCAACGTAAGAGTAAACGTACGCGTTCGTTTCGATGCTTCCGTAAAGCGGAACATCCTCACCCGTTACGAGCGTTTGACCGACACTAAGCTCCGATAATCCGCCGAGCGCGGGGTTGAGCCTGTAAAGCGCGTTTGCGTCAAGCCCGTGCATCGCGGCAATCGAGTAAACAGTGTCGCCGGAACGCACTGTGTGAAGTGATGTCGGCTGACGTATGAGCAGTGCTTGCCCGATCGCAAGCTGTGCGGACTGATCAAGCGCGTTGTCGCTTATTATCAGCGACGGCGACGCGCCGAATTCTTCCGCGATAGAGTAGATGGTGTCACCGTTTTCAACAGTGTAAATTAACATACAGCTATGCTCCGTTCGTTTTTTTGAAGTATATGCGGTTTGCGGCAAAATGGTTCGTTATCCTTGAATACATCGGCGACAAAACGGAGAAAATACGAAAAAAACAAAGGAGCTTATCATGTTAAAAAACGTAAAATTTCCGTCAGTTGCCGCTGTGTCGGCGCTTGAAGTGCTTGATTCGCGCGGCAATCCGACAGTCAAAGTCGCGCTTATGCTCGATGACGGGAGCTGCGGCGAGGCTACGGCACCGTCCGGTGCGTCAACGGGCAAATATGAAATGTATGAAAAACGCGACGGCGGCGCTCGTTACCGCGGACGCGGAGTTGCGGGCGCTGTTGCGTCTGTCAATGAAACGATCGGCGGGGTGATCTGCCGAGAAAAGCTCAACGGACAGCGCGGGCTTGACAAACTGCTGCGCGAGCTTGACGGTACAGACAACATGGAAAATCTCGGCGCGAACGCGATCCTGCCTGTCTCGATCGCATACGCGCGAGCCTGCGCGAAGCATTACGGCTTGCCGCTTTACCGTTACCTCGGCGGCGTGATCGGTGAATATGCCGCTATGCCGTGCCCGATGATGAACGTGCTCAACGGCGGCGCACATTCGAAAAACAATATAGATATTCAGGAATTTATGATCGTGCCCGTCGGAATATCGGATCACGGCGAAAGGATTCGCGCCTGCGCGGAAATATACGCCGAATTGGGAGAGATACTTTCCGCGAAAGGTCACGTTACGGCAGTCGGTGATGAGGGCGGATATGCGCCCATGCTCGAACGCGACGAGGAAGCGTTTGATCTGCTTTATGCGGCGATCACGGAAGCCGGCTACGGCGACAGCGTTTGTCTTGCCGTCGATGCCGCCGCAAGCGAATGGTGGGAGGACGGCGCATATTTGCTTCCGAAGCGTTGTCAACGGTACGAAACGGACGAGCTGATATCGTATTGGCAGTCACTTTGTCGCAAATATCCGATCATTTCGATAGAGGACGGACTCGGCGAGGATGACGGCGACGGATGGCGCTGCCTGACACGTGAACTCGGCTCAAAGGTGATGCTCGTCGGGGACGATCTTTTCGTCACGAACAAGCGCAGAGTCTCCGACGGGGTAATGGACGGTCAAGGGAACGCACTGCTCATAAAGCCGAATCAAGCTGGCACCGTTACCGATACGATAGAAGCGGCGCTGACGGCGCGCGGCGCGGGATATGAGCTTGTCGCGTCGCACAGGTCGGGCGAAACCTGCGACGCTTTCATCTCCGATCTTGCTGTTGCGCTCGGCGCCGGCTTCATAAAGGCGGGCGCACCGTGCCGCGGAGAGCGTATCGCGAAATATAACCGTCTTTTTGAGATCGGAGACGATCGCGGCGATTACCCGGACGGAAACTGCACAAAGGACGCGTGCAGGATCATATTTTGAAACGGATTTGAGCTTAAAATGACACAATTCCCCTCCGCCGGCGCGGAGGGGAATTGTCGTATGTGCCCCTTCCGGCATAAACTGAACCTCAGACACACCGATAGCGCAATGTTTGTAACATAATTACGATTATTGTGCCGATCAAGGAAGCATTGTTAACAAATAAAACTGCGAAAATCGACATATCCTATTGCAATGACGATGATTTTTGTGCTATTATTGGTATGCGTACCAATATACACATCAAAGGAGGTGCCGTATGGCATTAAGACAGCGAAGCCTTGAAACTAAGGAGCGAATATTATCAGTCTGTGTGCGACTGTTTTTGGAGCAGGGCTACCATCAAACAACAGTCGGACAAATACTAAAGGAAGCGGGAGTTTCGGCAAGCACATTTCAAAATATCTTCCGCTCAAAGGACGGCGTTCTTTCGGAGCTGGTTTCGTTTATGTTCAACAGTCAATTTGCCGCCGCAAAAAGCTTTGATGCTTTGCAGATCAACTCACCTGTTTTTATATACGCGGTTGAAACAGCGATACAGCTTACGCTTACGGAGATAAACGATAATATCCGAGATATGTACATAGAGGCGTACACCTCGACCGAAACGTCAAAATATATACACGAGCACACAGCCGTTGAGCTGAAAACGATATTCGGTCATCTGTTTCCCGGATATACGGATAACGATTTTTACGAGCTTGAGATCGGCAGTGCGGGAATGATGCGCGGATACATGGTAAAAAAGTGCGACATACATTTCCCGCTTGAAAAAAAGCTCGAATGCTTCCTTTCACTTTCGCTCCGCGCTTATCGAGTAAGCGAGGACGAAATAAACGCCGTTGTCGAACGCATCAAAAAGCTTGATGTGCGCGCGATCGCGCAGGGCATCCTCGACAGGCTTTTCGAGGCGCTTGAAATGCGCTTCAATTTCTCACTGACTTCTAATACGGATCAATCCGTATAAGAAATAAATTTCCCCAAAAACAAATGCGGAAAGAGGTTCAAAATGAAAAAGAGACTACTATCCATGTTGCTCGCACTGTGCATTGTTACGAGCATGATACCCGCGATGACTATTCAAAGCGACGCGGCAATCGGATCGATCCTCAAGGTCGGTTTTACGCTGTGTAAATCTGTCGTCAAGGGCACGATCGTCACCTGTAAGAACGCCGACTATTACAAAGGCAACGTCGGCAAGGCCGTTCTCGGTCAGTTCAAGAACATCGGCGCAGACCTGACCGGTCTTGACATCGGTGAGGACTACGGCGACGGCGAAGACGAAGGCGAACAGCAGCCGACGCAGGAAGAGCTCAACGCAATCGCCTTTGAAGAAATCAAGGAGAGCATGAAGACCATCAGCAACAAGCTGGACGAGACGAACAACGCCATCTATCAGCTTGAGTCAACGGTCAGCACAGGCGTGCAGGAGCTTTCCAATCAGCTCTCCGAGCTTTATAAAGAGATCAACAAGCTCGGCGGCACTGTCACAAATGCGGCACAGCTCAACCGCTATTACACATACTTGACTGAATTTTTTACCTTCTTCAACCAGTATTATGAAGGTATCAGCTACTATGACGAGCAGTTGGCGTACGCAGTAAAGGGCAATCGCACCGAAAAATACGTTAAGAATCTGTTTGACCAGTTCTATCACCTGGAGAATGTTGAGTACACAGGTAACCTCCACTCCGCTGTGACAAAGCTGGGCAAGTACATTCGCGGTGAATACGTCAGCGCGGACGGCGGCAGCGTTATCGACGTGCTGAGCCAGTATTACATCCAGGCTTACAAGCTCGTTCATACCGGCTGTACCGACGCCGCTGCTCGCAAGGCGGCTGCATCCGCTATCGAGGAGATGGTAGGCTACATTTACTATGCTTACTGCACCGGTGTATACTATGAGGAAGCAGTTTTGATGTATCAGTCCTCCTACATGGGACGCAACGGCATCGAAGAATATACAACCGACTTCGGCACCTGCCTTTCCGTCGATCAGATCGACGACAGATATCTGTCCATCAATGAGGATGCACTTTTGACAGCAGGCGCTATTCTCGGCTCGCTTTTGACAAACTACCCCGACGGTGTGTTGACGATGCCCTATTTCCTCCAAAAGGTATCTGATACCAATTTGCAATGCGGTATTACCCGTCAGGTATCCGTTACCGGCTTCACCATGCAAAACCCGTCCTCCGACTCGCAAGGCCTTTTCACGTCGGATCCCATTGCATTTCTGCCGGACGCGGCAACAGCTCTTGCCGATTACTTCAGCGATGATCTGAAGGAAGCGTTCAGCGACATCACCACATATAAGGTCGATACAAGCACGGATCTGAACGCAGACAGAAAATTGAAGGTCTATGACGGACACATCCTTGAAACCGGCACGATGAACGGCACAGTCAACCTCAACGTTTGCGTGCTTGATAAGCCCGTAATCTCTATTCCTGTCAACGTAAAGGAGATTAAGAGAACATCGACGACAGCCGCTAAGGATGCGATATTCGGAGAGGGAACCAAGGACTTCCCCTATATCATTCAGAACGCTAAAGATCTGTCTGTTATGAGAGAAAAACCGAGCGCACATTATGTTTTGGCGAATAATATCTCCCTTAACGGCGCAAGCTGGACATCGTTTGATTTCAGTGGCGAGTTGGACGGCAACGGATGTTCTATCAAAGATATGATTATCAACGGCGGCATGGGAATGTTCAACATCCTGACCGGTAACGTACACGATCTTTATCTTAAAAACGTTAAGGTTACAAAGAGTGAAAGCTCCGTGTATGGCTCTCTCGTTCGCGCAGGCGTTTTCGCCGGCGTCGTTTCCGGTAAAGGTCAGCTCTATCGTTGCGTAGCGGTTGACAGCTCCGTATATGCTTCTTCCGTCTCTACCGGTTCTACAACACCTGATGGCGTCGTTGTTAAAGGATCTACCGGTGCTTACGTAGGCGGTATTGCAGGCAATGTAGAGAACGGCGGCTCGATCTATGCCTGCTTGGCGGAAAATATACACCTCACTGCTTCGGCAGATAACTCCAACGCAGGCGGTATCGTCGGCAAGCTTAATGATGGAACTGTTTCCGACTGTATGGTCGATGTGATCGGTAAAACGGTGCTCGTTGATAAGAACAGCGCTTCTGAGACTCTCGCGTTTGAAGCAAGGATAGTAGGCGGCATTGTCGGCTCGGCAGACGGAAAATTTAAGATACACGACGCAGTTTTCTGTGCGTACAAGGCGGATCCCTTTAAGGGAGGACTGGCAAACGGCGCCATACTGGGCTATACAGATAACGACGCATTAGCTGAGAAATTCACCGGCTGTGAGGTTTCCGGTAAATTTAAGTTAGTTTACCGAGGCTATAATTCTTTCACTGCAACCGACATTAAGCCATATGGATTGTCTAACGATACTGCAAGTAAGTACCCCGATGTGTTCACAGCGTCGTATGAGATGCCGGCATCACTCGGCGATATTTCGTTCATGGAAGAATTCTATAGCGGCTTGGGTTGGACATCTAACGACATGGAATCTTACATATACCCAGATGCACTCGAATATCGAACAGTGATATATAATAATTCCCGGGGGAATTCATCTTTATATTTCAAAAGAACCTATGAAAGCGGAGAGTGCTACAACGTATCGGACGTCGTGGTTAAATATGAAAAGCTGACAGCCGACAAGGGTAGGTATAACGCATCCCTGTATTCAATCCTATTCACCGGTACAACATACAAAACTCCCGTTATCGAAGGAGCTAAGGTCGAATACCGCCCGTTTTATGAAACGAATCAATGTATGAACGTATTTCTGCACGTTGCGGATAAGCACGTATGGGTCGATATGATCGTCACCGCCCCCACCTGTACAGAGGAAGGCTCCTACGTGAAGATGTGCATTGACTGCGGTCAAACAAAGGATTCAAAGGCAATCTATCCGCTCGGACATAAAGAGGTAATCGATCCCGCCGTTTCTCCGAACTGTAAGGGAGACGGCTTGACAGAGGGCAGCCATTGCGAGATCTGCGGTATTGTTCTCGTTAAGCAGGAGGTCGTTGTCGCAACGGACGATCACGGCCATACGATCGTCAAGGGTTACCCCGCAACCTGCACGACAGACGGCTTGACCGATAAGGATTGGTGCGAGGGCTGCGGTCTCGTACATACAGAGGCTCAGGTCATCCCCGCAACTGGTCATACGATGAAGGAATACGTAATCGTTGAGCCTGCCTGCGAGGGCGGTGGTGTAACTCAGGAAAAATGCGAGATTTGCGATGCATACGGTGACTTTAAGTCTACGGCACCGCTCGGACATACGTGGAAAAAGACAGTCGTTGAGCCTACTCATACAGAGGTCGGTTACACTGTATATACCTGCGAGTCATGCGGAGAATCCTATAAGGGCGATTATCTCGCTCCGATAGGTCATACATTCGGTGAAAGCACTGTTACAAAGGCGGCTACCTGCACATCCGAGGGCGAGCTGACATATTCCTGCTCTTGCGGAAGCAGTCATACCGTTTCCATCGCAAAAACGGCGCATAAGCTCAATACTGTCGTAACAGATCCGACCTGCACCGATATCGGTTATACGACTGTTTCCTGTAAGCATTGCGGTTACAGCTACGTTGAAGCGTATACGGCGCCTCTCGGTCACGATTTTGACCCCGAAAGCGCTACCTGCGATCACGGTCCCGTCTGCAAGATCTGCGGAGAGATCGAGTCATACGATCCGTCTCATGAGCATGAAGCCGAGGCGAAGTGGGATTGCACCGATAAGTATCATACGCTTGCTTACCCCTGCTGTGGTTACGTTGAAGTGAGCCGTGAGGCGCACGATTGGGAAAACGGTACCTGCCGAATCTGCGGCTTTGCTTGCGCGCATACAGGCGGCACAGCAACCTGCTCGCACCTCGCTGTTTGCTCGCTTTGCGGCTCCGAGTACGGTGAGCTTGATCCCAACAATCACTTTGACCTCGATCATATAGCGGCTCGCGCGGCTACGACAGAGGCAGAGGGCAGTGTCGAACATTGGTACTGCGTCGATTGCGGTAAGAGCTACAGTGACGGTCACGGCAAAACAGAGCTCAGCGCAAGCGATATCGTGACTGAAAAGTTGCCGCAGAATATCGGAATGATCCTTTTGTGGGTGCTTCCGTTCGTTCTCAACATCGCGGCAATAGCAGTCGTAATAGTTATAACGACCAAACGCAAAAAAGAGGATATAGTCCCCTCTAAAGTCGGTTGATCGTCAAAATTAAAGCGTACATTTGAATAAAATTCCGCCGAGAGCACCCGAAGGGACGCTCTCGGCGGTAATTTTTTCGTAAAATTGTCGAAATGCCTTTTTTGACTGTGGACTTTTGAAAATAAATGTGTAATAATAAGTGTAATCAAGCAAAGGCTTAATACGGAGACGATTATGATCAAGGGAAAAGATTCAAGGCAAAAATATCTGTTCGAGCTTGCCAAGCGCTACCCGAACAAAAACGCTGTAATGAGCGAAATCATAAATCTTACGGCGATCCTCGATTTGCCGAAGGGCACCGAGCACTTCATGAGCGATCTGCATGGCGAATATGAGGCGTTTTTGCATATAAGACAAAGCGCGTCCGGGGTTATCAGATCGAAAATAGATGCTCTTTTCGGGAAAACGGTTCCTGCGAATGAACGTGCGGAGCTTGCTACTGTTGTGTATTACCCGAACGAAAAGCTTGAGGAAATAAGACCGTCGCTTTCCGATCCGGAGGCCTGGTATAAGGTCACACTCATTCGCTTGCTTGAGCTTTGCACTCTTGTGAGCGTGAAATATACGCGCTCCAAGGTCAGAAAATACCTTGCAAAAACGGCGGGCGGCTACGATTACATAATCAACGAGCTGCTCAACTGCGAATACGACACAAAAGAAAAAACAAAGTATTACGAAAATATCATTGATACGATCGTGAAGCTCGGCGCGTCCGAACGTTTTATCATCGCGCTTTCTTCGGCAATCAAAAGCCTTGTTATAGATCATTTGCATATAGTCGGTGATATTTACGACCGCGGCCCGCGCGCCGATATAATTATCGACGAGCTGATGAAGGAAACCTCGATCGACATTCAGTGGGGAAATCACGATGTGCTGTGGATGGGAGCCGCCGCAGGCTCGCGTACCTGTATCGCGGCAGTGCTGAATAATTCGATCACGTATAAAAATCTTGACGTAGTCGAGATCGGTTACGGAATCTCGCTTCGCCCGCTTACGAATTTCGCCGCCGAGGTGTATTCCTCCGACGATATAACGGGCTATATGCCCAAGGGGACGTCGGAAGGCGATTTCTTGCGCCATGACGACGACGTGCTGATAGCACGTATGCATAAGGCAATCGCCATCATCCAATTTAAGCTTGAGGGACAGATCATCGAGCGCAATCCCGAATTCGGCATGGAGCACAGACTTTTGCTCGACAAGATCAATAGGGAAAAGGGAACTGTCGTCATCGAAGGTGTTGAATATCCGCTCAAGGAGACCGATTTCCCGACTGTCGATCCCAATGATCCGTACAAGCTGACTGAGCGCGAACGCGATGTTATGAAATACCTTAAAAATGCGTTTATGCGTTCGGAAAAGCTCAGACGTCACGTTTGCTTCCTTTACGAAAAGGGCGAAATGTATACGATATTCAACAACAATCTCTTGTTCCACGGCTGCATTCCGCTTCGCGACGACGGCGAATTTTTGGCGCTTGACGCCGCGCAAGGCAAAAGCGGACGTAAGCTGATGGATCACTGCGATCGTCTCGCACGTCAAGCTTTCTTCGCCGAGGACGGAACTAAGGAGCGCCAGCAGGGAAAGGATTTCTTGTGGTTTTTGTGGTGCGGAAAGGATTCGCCGCTGTGCGCGCGCAAAAAGATCACGACGTTTGAACGTCTCTTTGTTGCGGATAAAACGTCGTGGCACGAGCCGAAAAACGCGTACTATAACTGCTGGAACGATTCCGAGATAGCGGATCGTATACTCAAGGAATTTTCGCTTACGGACGAGTTGGCGCACATTATAAACGGTCATATACCGATCAAGTCCGGCAACGGCGAGGAGCCGATAAAGGCGGGCGGCAAGGTAATCGTAATTGACGGCGGCTTCTGTAAGGCGTATCAGCCGACAACGGGAATCGCAGGCTACACGCTGATATACAATTCGGAGGGGATCCGAATTTCGGCGCACGAGCCGTTCAAAGGCGCGCGCAACGCCATTGAAAATAATGTTGACATACTTTCCGACACTGTTGTTTTCGAGCACGCAGAGGAAAGACTTCGCGTGCGCGACACCGACATCGGACATTCCATCATCGAAAAGATCGACGATCTGACTCTGCTCTTGCGCGAATACGAAGCGGGCACTTTTAAGGAAATAGTGAGATAAAGTCAAAACAGAATGAAAGCTCCCCCGACAGATTTTATTCAAAATCTGTCGGGGGAGCTGCGTATTTATCACTTGTCGAGCTCGTCAAGTAAGGTATCGAAACGGCTTGCTTCGTCGTAGGTCATTTTATACCAAGGAGCATCTTCGGAGCGGATAAACATATTCCCGAAATGATACACGGTTAACACCTCGTCACTGTCGTATTTCAAAGAAATAACATAGGTCATCCCTGTGTATTCGTTGGGGTTTTCTTCGAAGTCACTGCCCAAATGCAGACTTGACAGGTAATCCGCGATCGTCTCGGCGTCCTCTCCGCCGAATGAATAATTGAACCCTTCGGGAAGCGAAGAAATCTCAACGCTGACAATATTGCCCTCCGGCAATAATAATTGAGCGTCTTGCGGCTGTTGCGGCTGTTGTAGCGACTGATCTTGACCGCATCCGCACACGCCGAGCACGCAAATTAACGCCAGCGCTATCACTGTTAACTTTTTCATCTTTGTTGCCTCCGTTTCGGAAAATAAAAACATCGTGATGATCTGAGGGCGTCACGATGTTTTTTAGACTTTTTATGCTGCTATCAGTGGATGATGCAACGCTCTGTGTCCTTGTCGAAAATGTGGATCTTTGTGGGATCGACAGCAACCTTGAGTGTATCGCCTGCTCTTGCAGTGGATGTGGGGGATACACGAGCGATGAGGTTCTGCTCTTCGGATACGAGGTAGAGGTAAATTTCAGCACCCATAAGCTCTGTAACTTCAACGTCTGTGTTGATTACGCAATCCGGATACTGTTCGAGGAATGCAGCCTCGTCGCGGATAGCTACGGGACGAACACCTGCGA
>CAZOMK010000007.1:0-21917 GCA_964580615.1 uncultured Lachnospiraceae bacterium
CGTATATTCTGCGTTTGCGAGCCTTTTTCCGTCGGGAATGTTTATGCAGCTTTTTTCCGTCGTACTGCTTGAAACGCTTGTCGAATTTGTTGTCGGCGTCGTGAGCAACTACGTCAGCACGATGATAATCGAGCAAAAATACGGCTTCAACCGTTCGACAATCAAGACCTTCGTTACCGATGAGCTCAGAGGACTGCTTATCAATTTCGGACTTTCGCTTTTCCTTGCATGGATCATGTCCGTCATTTATACTGCGCTCGGAGATTGGATAATTCTTCTCTTTGCCATAGTCGTAAGCGTGATCTTTTTGATGATCTCGTTCCTCTATCCGATTTTGAGCCGCGTCGGAAACAAATTCACACCTCTTGAGGACGGCGAATTGAAGGAGAAGCTGATGACTTTGCTCACCGAGCACGGCTACAAGGTCAAGGCGATCGAGGTCATGGACGCTTCCAGACGCACAACAAAGCTGAATGCGTACTTCACGGGCTTCGGCAAGCTTAAAACTATCGTGCTTTACGATAATCTCGTCAACGCAATGACGGCGGACGAGATTTGCGCCGTTTTTTCGCATGAGCTCGGTCACGGCTTGCACCGCGACGTCATAAAACAGCAGCTCATGAACGTCGGAAATATGCTTTTGATGTCGATCATGATATGGATTACAGTGCGCGAGCCGTTGCTTCATACAGAATTCGGCTTTGCCGAGGTTAACTACGGCTTTGCCTACGTGCTTGCCGGCATAGGTCTCGGAATCGTTCAGCCGATAACGGGAATGCTTATGAACGCGTACAGCCGACGCGCAGAGTACAGAGCCGACGCTCAAGCCGTAAAAGAGGGCTACGGCGAGGCGATGGTGACAGCGCTCAAAAAGCTCGCAAAAGAAAATTTTGCACATCTTGCGCCGTCCGCGCTCAACGTTGTTATGGAGGACAGCCATCCTCCGCTCAGTCGCAGAATCGAGGAGGTCGAAAAGCTCACGTCTGCCGCGGAGTCTCGCGTTTAACGAAAATTAACTTGCGCTTGTGTGGGTATTGTGGTATACTTAATTATTATGAATGAAATAAACCGAACGTAAAATTGTGAAAAAGGTCCTTGGTAATATGAAACACATGAATATGATAAAAAAATACAGCCGCGCGGCAGCTCTTGCGCTTGCGACGCTTCTTTTGATAGCGTCGTTCGCCGCCTGCTCGGATAGTACGCCTGACGATACCGATCCCGGCACCGACGATACGATCGAACAAAATTCCGACACCGACGATACGATCGAACAAAATTCCGACACCGAGGCACCCGTTATCAGCGGCGCAAAGGATATCGTCACTGTCATCGGCAGAGAGGTTTCGTACAGAAGCGGAGTTACCGTTACGGACAATGTTGACGAAAATGTTGCGCTTAAAATTGATTCTTCGGCTGTTGATCTTAATACAGCCGGCGTTTATACGCTGATTTACAGCGCTACTGACCAAAGTGGAAACGAAACTGTCGTAAGTGTGACAGTTACCGTTAAGGAAGCCTCCGATAACGGTGATGATCCCGATCCGGATGAGGACGCGAAGCTTGTTGTTACGCAGAAAATGCTCGACGGAGTTGTCGAGGAGATATTCGACGCCATTCTCACTCCCGAAATGAGCAAGTATGAGCAGGCACAGGCTATATTTACTTATGTTAACGAAAATATCACATACGTCGCAACCTCAGATAAAACGGATTGGGTGCGCGGTGCATACCTCGGACTTACGAGAGGCAAGGGCGACTGCTATAATTATTGGGCGGCGTCCAAGGCGCTTCTAACCGCGGCAGGCATAGATAATCTTGACCTTGAGCGCGAGGGCGGCGATTCACTGCACTTTTGGAACCTCGTTAATATAGGCGACGGTTGGTATCATTTCGATACCTGCTGGCATCCCAAGGGATACGCGCTCGACTCCTTCATGATGACGGAGGATGTGGCTATCGCATATACGGAAAAGCTCGCAAGCGAGCTTGAATGGCCCAATTATTATACTTACGATCATTCGTCATGTCCGGTTACTGTTGTCGGAACGCCGAAATCAGCCAAATAAACGGAGAAATTCGATATGCAACGTAATGTACTTGAATATCTTGAGGCTACAGCACCGCGCCTGCCCGATAAGATCGCATACAGTAACGGTAAGGACAGCCTGACCTTCGCCGAGACGCAACGCGCGGCTAAGGGAATAGGCAGCTTCCTTTTGGAAAAGGGACATCGCGCGGAGCCCGTCGTCGTGTTTTTGGCGAAACACCCTAATTCGGTTGCGGCGTTTTTCGGCGTCGTCTATGCGGGCTGCTATTACGTCCCGATCGACGAGGAAATGCCGACCTATCGCATGGAGCTGATCTTTAAGACGCTTAACCCGCGCGCTGTCATTTGCGACGCGCGTATGAGCGAGACTGTCAAGTCGCTCGGATACGAGGGCGGACTTTACGAATATGCCGAAGCGTCGGCACACGAGGTCAACGACGCGGCACTTGCCGACGTCCGTGAACGTCAAATAGATACGGATCCGCTGTATATTGTGTTCACATCCGGCTCAACGGGCGTGCCTAAGGGCGTTGTCGCCTGCCACAGATCTGTTATAGATTATATCGAACAGCTTTCAGAAACGCTCGGATTTTCGGAGGATACTGTTTTCGGCAATCAAACGCCGCTTTATTTTGACGCTTGCCTAAAGGAGCTTTACCCGACGATAAAATTCGGCGCAACAACATATCTTGTGCCGAAAAATCTCTTTATGATGCCTGTTAAACTCGTTGAATACCTCAATACATATAAGATCAACACCGTTTGCTGGGTCGTTTCGGCGCTGACGATAATTTCGGGACTGCACACCTTCGATAAGGTGAAGCCGGAATACCTGCATACGATCGCGTTCGGAAGCGAGGTTTTCCCGATACGTCAGTTTAAGCTTTGGCGCGAGGCGTTGCCGGAGGCGAAGTTTACAAATCTCTATGGTCCGACGGAAGCAACGGGTATGAGCTGCTTTTATCACGTTGACCGTGATTTCGAGGATGACGAAGTCATCCCGATCGGACGTCCGTTCCCCAATACGGGACTCCTGCTTCTTGACGGAGACCGCGAAGCGGCGCCGGGCGAGCTCGGTGAGATATGCCTGCGCGGTACTTGCCTGACGATGGGATACTTCCGCATGAAGGAAAAAACGGACGAATGCTTCACGCAGAATCCCTTGAATCCCAACTATCCGGAGCTTATATACAGAACAGGCGACCTCGGACGTATCAACGAGCGCGGAGAGCTTGTCTTTGTTTCGCGCAAGGATTATCAGATCAAGCACATGGGACACAGGATCGAGCTTCAGGAGATCGAGATCGTTGCGTCCATGCATACGGACGTTTCAGCCGCCTGCGCGACCTTTAATAAAGAAAAGGACAGAATAAATCTGTTCTATACGGGCGAGGCGGACGATAAGGAGCTTGCGCGCTTTCTGCGCGGAAAGCTTCCGAGATATATGCTCCCCGGACGTATGATGAAGCTTGATAAAATGCCGCTTACACCAAACGGAAAAACAGACCGTCGCGCACTTGCCGTGCTTGATAATTGACAAAAACAATTCGGAGGAAAATAAAAATGGATGAACTTCTTGAAATATTAAAGGAACTGCGCCCCGACATTAATTTTGACGTCGAAACGGCGCTTGTGGATGACAGCGTCCTCGATTCGATCGATATTGTTGCACTTATCGCGGAGATCAGCGACCGCTTTGATATCGAGATCCCCGCAGAGGAGATCGTTCCCGAAAATTTCAACTCGGCAGATGCACTCTGGCGTATGCTGAGACGCTTGGACGAGGAATAAAATGAGCTTTGCTTCCGCACGATTCCTCATCTTTTTGGCGATACTGTTTGCGCTGTATTGGCTTTTGCCGCGGCGCTTTCAATGGAAGCTGCTGCTTGTCGGAAGTGTTGTATTTTACGCATTTGCAGGCATATACTGTTTAGCGTATATCGGCGTAACGACAGTGTCGGTGTGGTATACGGCTCGAAAGATAGATGACCTGCGCGATTCTTCGGAGCGATACGTCGCGGATCATAAGTCCGAGATGAGCAAGGATGAACGAAAGGCGTATAACGCGGCGGCTAAAAAGCGCCGGTCACGCCTTATGAAGCTGTGCCTTATTTTGAATTTCGGCATACTTGCCGTCGTCAAGTATACGGGATTCGTCCTCGGAAACGTTAATTCTTTGATCTCCGCGTTCGGCGGCGGAACGGAGCTCTCCTTTGCTTCGATCGCATTGCCGATGGGAATCTCGTTTTATACATTTCAGGCAACGGGCTATCTCATAGACGTCGCGTGGAACAAATGCCGCGCAGAACGCAGCCTCGGTAAATTCGCACTTTTCGTGACGTTCTTCCCGCAGCTCATGCAGGGCCCGATCAGCAGATGGGGCGACTTGAGCACAACGCTTTATGATGAGCATACGTGGAATTCAAGAGAAATATCACTCGGCGCAAGCCGCGTGCTGTGGGGCTTGGCGAAAAAGCTGATCCTTGCGGATCGTTTGGCGATCCCGCTTCGCGAGCT
The DNA here is from genome assembly GCA_964580615.1 of uncultured Lachnospiraceae bacterium. Classification (GTDB taxonomy): domain Bacteria; phylum Bacillota; class Clostridia; order Oscillospirales; family CAG-272; genus DTU064. The sequence continues at coordinate 4,568 of CAZOMK010000007.1, forward strand.
CGTTTCGGAGCCGTCTGAGTACCAGGGCGTCTACGTGCTCGCCGTTGTGTTTTTGTACGCGGCAGAGCTCTATGCCGATTTTACCGGCGGCATTGACATTACGATCGGCGTGGCGCAGATGTTCGGCGTACATATAACGGAAAACTTCGTGCGTCCGTTCTTTTCGAAAAATATCGCAGAATATTGGCGCCGTTGGCATATAACAATGGGAACATGGTTCCGCGATTACGTCTTTTATCCCCTTTCAACGGCAAAATGGATGCTCAAACTGAATCAAAAATGCAGAGCTAAGATCAAAAACGGCTTCGGTCGCCGCATAAGCGTCTATCTGTGTACGCTGATACTTTGGTTCGTTACCGGCGTATGGCACGGCGCAAGCTGGAATTTCATCGTTTGGGGCTTGCTTAACGGCGTCGTCATCATCGTCTCGCAGGAATGTGAGCCGCTTTACGCACGCTTTCATGCGCGCTTCCCGACCTTGAAAAACAGCAGAGGCTACGGCGCTTTCGAGATCGTTCGAACCTTCTGCCTTATGAGCTTTATCCGCGTGCTTGACGTCTACCGTGACGTTCCGCTCACGTTCCGTCAGCTCGGTACCGTTTTCACACGCTTCAATGCGTCCGTGCTTTGGGACGGCTCGTTCCTCAAGCTCGGAATCGGTACGGGCGATTGGATCATTGCGCTTTGCGCGATACTGCTTTTGTATTTGTGCAGCCTGCTCGGAATCAAAAAATCCGTTCGCGAGCGTCTGCTCGATAAAAACGAAAACCTTATGTGGGCAGGCTGTGTCCTGCTTATCGTACTGACGTTGGTGTTCGGCGTTTACGGAATCGGCTTTGATTCAACGCAGTTCATCTACACTCAATTTTGAGGAGGTGCGATGTGAAAATAAAGAAAAAGAAGCTGATCATCGCCGCCGCTTGGTGCGCGGTGCTGATCATTGTTTTTGCTTTCCTGAATGAGCTTTTTATGCCAAAATATATGAGTGACATAAAGGAAGGCGCGCTGATCGCGGAATATTACGAGGAAAAAACGGATCACGATATACTTTTCGTTGGTGACTGTGAGGTCTATGAAAACTTTACTCCGGATACGCTTTGGCGTGAGCACGGAATAACAAGCTATATCCGCGGAAGCGCACAGCAGTTGATCTGGCAGTCGTATTACCTGCTTGAGGAAATGCTTGAATATGAAACGCCTGAGCTTGTTGTGTTCAACGTACTTTCAATGAAGTACGATAAGCCGCAAAGCGAGGCGTATAACCGTATGAGCATCGACGGAATGAAGCTTTCGCGTCACAAGCTCGGAAGCATAAAAGCCTCCATGACAGACGAGGAAACGACGCTTTCGTATCTTTTCCCGCTTTTGAGGTATCATTCGAGATGGAATGAGCTGACGGTGGAGGATTTTAAGTATCTTTTCAGACGTGACATCGTCTCGGACAGCGGATATTTGATGAATGTCGGCGTCCGCGCGGCGGAAAACGTCCCGACGGGAAAGCCGCTTGCGGATTACAGCTTCGGCGATGTCTGCTGGGAATATCTCGATAAAATGCGCGTGCTTTGCGAAGAAAAGGGAACGGAGCTTATACTGATAAAGGCGCCGAGCCTGTATCCGTATTGGTATGATCAGTGGGAAACGCAGATTGAAGCTTACGCAAGCGAGCATGAGCTCGTTTATATAAATTTCCTTGAGCTGATCGACGAGGTCGGACTTGATTTCTCAACCGATACATACGATCACGGTCTGCATCTCAATTTGAACGGCGCCGAAAAGCTGACGCATTGGTTCGGAGCTTGGCTTTGCGAAAATTACGAGCTTGCGGACAGACGAGGCGATGAAGCCTACGCGGATATATGGAACAAAAAATCCGAGATATTTGCGGAACGCCGCGAAAAGCTTGAGGCTGAACAAAACAATAAATGAAGGGAAGTGTCAGTATGAAAAAAATATGCGTTTTACTCGTTTCGATCGCGCTGATTTGCTGTCTTGTTGCTTGCGGCACCGCGGATCAGCCGCTTGATTCATCCGATAATACGGCAAGCGCAGACTCAAACGCGGAAAAAAGCGAGCATATATTCGTTTATAACGGAGTGAATGTGTCTGTCAATGACGAGATGAGCGAGCTTTTGAGCAAGCTCGGTGAACCCAAGAGCTATTTTGAAGCGGCGTCTTGCGCGTTCGACGGACTTGATAAAACATATACTTATTCCGGATTTGTGATCACAACACGTCCGGAGGGCGAAAAGGATTACGTCAATTCCATCCTTTTGACAGACGATTCGGTGACAACGACAAAGGGCGTCTACATCGGCTCGTCGCGCGAGGACGTAGTTGCGGCGTACGGCGAAAGCAGTGGCGTTGTTTCATCAAAGCTCACTTATTCCGACGGCGGTGTGTCGCTTAATTTTATTATTGAAAACGGCAAGGTCATATCAATTGAATATCTCCCTGCGTAATATTTAATTACGGGACGTTTTTTAATTGTTTATTAAAAAGATCCGAAGCATATTGAAAATATCCCGAAATCGCAGTATGATTAATTGCGGCTTCGGGGTGTTTTGCTTATCGAACTTTCCGAAAGTAATATCATTATTTGACAAAAGGAGAAAAAGTGCCAAACAAATTGATCGACAGACTCAAAAAATATACTACCATAGCCCTTGTTTGTGTGTGCGTATTGATATGCGCCTTTTTGGTCAAGGCGTATTTTGACGGCAAATTCGACTCGGTTGATACCTTACAGACGTATGTTTCAAAATTCGGACTTTTTGCGCCGTTGGTGCTTACGTTGATCCAAGCAGCACAGGTCATTTTGCCGGTGCTGCCGGGATTTTTCGGATGTATAGTCGGTGCCGTTATGTTCGGCTGTTCGGGCGGCTTTTGGTGTAACTATATCGGAATTTCGGCAGGATCGATCATAGCGTTTTTGCTTGCGAAAAAGTACGGGCAGGGGCTTGTACGTAAAATGTTCCCCAAAAAACGCTACGAAAATATAGCAAAATGGGCGGCGGAAAGCAAATGCTATACACTTATACTTTTTCTCGGAATGGTTTTGCCGCTTTTTCCCGACGACTTCTTTTGCTATTTAACGGGACTTACCGATATGACTACACGTAAATTTACGGCAATCATTATTTTGGGAAAGCCGTGGTGTATATTGGCGTACAGCTTTTTTTTCTCCGCGGTTATCTCATAAAGCCTTGAAACTCAAACTTGATAGTTGATTCTGGAGTTGAAAGTATGCAAAAAGAAACAGCTCAGGTAAGATTCCTTTATCAGACAGAGATAGGAAGATGCCTGCTTAAAATATTGGTACAGCCGTGGGTGTCAAAGACGGCGGATGTTTATTTGAATTCGCGCCTTTCCCGCTGGCTTGTCGGAGTGTACATAAGAAAATATAATATAGATCTCAGTGAATTTACGAAAAATAAATACAGATCCTTCAATGATTTCTTTACAAGAGAGCGCAGCGAACACAATATAGATGCATCTCCCGAAAATCTTATCAGTCCGTGTGACTCATACCTGACGGCGTACCGCATAGATCAGGACAGCGTCTATAAGATCAAGCATATCGAATACAATCTCGAACAGCTTTTGGGCGATGCGGAGCTTGCAAAAAATTATGCGGGCGGCGTCTGCTTGATATTCAGACTCACTCCGCGTCATTATCACCGCTATTGCTACGTTTGCGACGGAGTGGAGGAATCCACGAAACGAATAGACGGTAAGCTTCATTGCGTCCGTCCCGTCGCGTATACCTCCGTGCCCGTATTTATACAAAACAGCAGGGAATACACGGTGCTTGAATCAAAACAGCTCGGCACCGTCGTCCAAATGGAGGTGGGCGCGCTTCTTGTCGGAAAGATCAAAAATCATTTGAACGGATGCAGAGTCATGCAGGGCGCGGAAAAAGGCTATTTCGAATTCGGCGGTTCAACGATCATCGTTTTGCTCGAAAAGGACAGAGTTGACATAGACGGTGAGATCTTCGAGCGATCCGAAAACGGCGTTGAAACAGAGGTGCGCCTTGGCTTGAAGATAGGAGAGGTACAGCATAAAGTAAGCTGTTGCGAAGAAAAATATGAAGCAGATTAAAAAGTATATCTCGGCTTTGTGCCTTGAGCATTCGCGCGGACGGTTGATTTTTGTTGCGGCATATCAGATATTCGTGTTTTACGTTGGACGACTGCTTTCGATGAATAAACCGCATTATAATTTTTCAACGGCACTCGACGCAAAAATACCGCTTGTCTCGTGGACGGTTGTTATATATTTTGTTTGCTATGCCTTTTGGGTCGTAAACTATATCCTTTGCTGTCGCTTCGACGAAAAACAGGCGAAGCGCTTCGCTTATGCCGATCTGATAGGCAAAACAGTGTGCTTTATCTTTTATATAGTCGCACCGACAACAATGCAAAGACCGGAGATCGTCGGCGGAAATATTTTCGACAGCCTCATGAGATTCCTTTACGCTGTCGATGCGCCCGATAACCTTTGCCCGTCGATACATTGCTTTGTCTCGTGGATGGCGTACATAGGAATGCGCGGTGACGAGAGATATTCCCGTAAATATCGGGCATTTTCGCTTGTGTTTGCGATTGTTGTCTGCATCTCGACATTGACAACAAAACAGCACGTTATCATAGACGTCATTGTCGGCGTCGTACTTGCGGAAATGTGCTTTTGGCTTGCAAAAAAGCTCGTAAAATAAAAAAAGGCGTTTGCTTTCGGCAAACGCCTTTTTTTGCGCTATTTTATAAGCTCACCGTAGAATCGCCTTGCTTCCTTGTCGCTTTCAAACGCTTGACCGAGACGTCCCGACGAGCCGGCAAGCATCGGAGTGTATTTGCCTCCCGCGACAATAAAATGCTCGATAAGCCTGACGTCAACGACGGATAGCGCCTCCGACATCATAACAGTCGTTCTGATATCGTCTGACGACGGCACGGCAACGCCGCCGGGATGATTGTGGGCAAGCACAACCATGGACGCATTGTACGCGAGCGCGTGCTCAATCATGCCTCGCATCGTGATGAAGGAGGAGTTGACTGATCCGCGATGCAAAAGCTCGCATCCGAGCACATTGTAGGAGGAGCTGAGCATGAGCATATATACTGTTTCGGAGACTTCTCCGATGTATTTCGAAACAAAATAGTCGCCGATCTTTTGAACGGTGTCAAGCCTGCCGTCCTCAAAGGTGAGCTCTGTCATGTACCTGCGCGCGAGCTGCGGAATCAGCTTTATCAGTGCCGCGGAATGCTCTCCGACGCCTTCAACCTTGATAAGCTCGTTGAAATCGGCGTCAAGTACGGCGGAAATGCTGCCGAAACGTTCTATCAAATGGTGCGCGATCGGATTTGTGTCGCGTCTCGGAACGGAATAAAACAGCAAAAGCTCAAGTACGTTGTGTGGCTCAAAGCCGTCGATGCCGTCCCTAAGAAATCTTGCTTTTAAGCGTTCTCTGTGATGCTCGTGCATGGCAAATCCCCCTGATAATTAGTATTTCTGACAATATTATATTACCGCAGGAGCGGATTTGTCTATGCACATAAGTAACAAATACTGTAACTTAATTTTGTGCAATATGTTCATGAAACAGCGTTGGAGAGCGTTTTTGACGAGATGAAAGCAGTCGGTGACGGACAAGCTGCGTCATTATATTCAATTGACGAAAAACAGCTGATGTTGTTAGTCAAACGAATAAAAACGAATATTTGCTCGAATTTCGACGCGAACAACAGCTTTTTTTATATAACGGCGATAAAATCAAAAATTTCTATTGACTTTTGCCATTAAATGTGACATAATGTAAACAATCTGACGTTGATTTTGCGTGCAGCGGGCGAAATTTTGTGAAGCGAGTAGCGAACAAAAATTTCGGGCACCGCAACAGGACATAACGGGGCTTCCCCCGTGATATCAAAATAAAATAGCTGTTATGCTCATCAGAGCTTAATATATACGGAGCGGTATCGAAGAGGTCATAACGGGGCTGACTCGAAATCAGTTTGGGCGCAAGCTCACGTGGGTTCGAATCCCACCCGCTCCGACAACAGACCGCAGTTCATACAAATTGCGGTCTTATTTTTTAATTTGTAAACAGTTCAATAAATTCTGATTTAATGAGGAGGTCTTTTATGGAAAGATACCCGATAACCGAAGCGGACAAAGAACTGATAAAACTTGCCTTGCAGGTTTTATCAAATAATTTTGATGACGGTATTTACAATCATACTGTCGGATGTGCGGTTTTGTGCAAAAACGGGAATATCTACAAAGGCGTAAATTGCGACGGTATTCACGGCTCTTGTGCTGAATATATTGCCATTGGTATTGCCATATCAAATGGCGAACGTGAATTTGATACGATCGTTGCCGTGCATGAAAAGCATCTTAATTGTGTTATCCCTCCCTGCGGAAATTGCAGACAAATGCTGTTTGAGTATTGTTCTGATATAAAAGTAATCGTGAACGACGAGAATGGTAATTTAACCAAGGTTTGTGCAAGAGATCTGCTGCCATTTGCGTGGAAACCCGTAGTTTGCTAAACTCCAATGTGTCAAACATAAGAATTGCTCATCGCGGAGCCGTGTCTGCTTTCCGCCGACGGAGAAATATTCTAAAAGGACATTCTTTATTGGCTCGGCTGCATCCGCCGAGATGATCGAGCATGTCAATACAGCGTTTGCAATATATTTCTTGCAAAAAAAGCAGGGGTAAATAAAAAGATCCGCCGAAGCGGATCTTTTTTCATCATATTCGTTTATTCGGAAACTCCAACGTAGCGCTCAAGCCAAATTACGCCGGTGTCAAATGCCTCGTAGAAGCCTTTTTTAACGTCCTGCTTGACGATCTTCATGTCTTCCTTCGTTGAAAGAAGCTGAACGATGATCATGTCGGGAACCTCGTGACCGAACTCCGTTTTCGTTGTCATGATCACAAAAAGAAGAACGTGACTGTCCTCCATGTTGCCGTAGTAGATCATGTTGCCCTCGCGAACGAGAGGCTTACCTTTATATATAAGATACTTACCGTTTACTTTACCTGCCATATATACTCCGTTCCGCCGTCTCGCGACGGCATAATTTATCTGCTTCTATATATTGTATATGAAAAGTTCCGTTTTGTCAAGCACGCGCGGGTGACGAATGAAAACGGCAACTTTTTCATATTTTGATCAAAGCTACATCTTGAATATGATTCCCGCGACAGCGCCCATTATGATAAAGAAAATGGGGTGTCCCTTCTTCCAAAGCAGAGTTGCCGCAAGAATAACGGCAGAAAGGATGAGCACCTTGTAATCGACAGCGGCGAAAAATCCGCCGAACGATGTGAAGTCGAAGCCGTTGGGGAAGAAGGCGAGCTTGGCGACTGAAATTCCCGCCGCCGTAACCATCGCGGTCGAAGCGGGGCGAAGCATTGCAAACGTTCCCTCGGTGATGGGCGACGATTTGTACTTATCGACAAAATGCGCGATTATGACGATCGTTATAAATGAGGGGAGCACGAGACCGAGGGTAGCCGTAAGCGCGCCCAAAAAGCCCTGAACGTCATATCCGACGTAGGTTGCCATGTTTACGCCGATGGGACCGGGGGTTGACTCCGAAACGGCGATCATGTTGAGAATATCGGAATGACTGAACCAATTTGTTCTGTCCGAGATATCGTAAAGGAAGGGAAGCGTTGCAAGACCGCCGCCGACGGCAAGCAGACCAGTAATGAAAAATTCGAAGAAAAGCTTGATGATTACAAAAAGATCCATTTCGGTTACGCTCCTTTCTTGGCTTTGATAAACGAGGTGACAAAGCCGAGCACCGCGACGGATATTACGGTGATGTACGTCGGGATGAGGTTTGTTACTGCTAAAATAAGCACGACGATGTATATTGCAAGCGACAATTTGTCCTTGACTGCTTTTTTTATGAGCTTATATACCGATGTGCCGATCAGAACGCAGACAGCGGCGCGGATGCCGACAAGCGCGTGCTGCACAGCTTCGATCTCCGCGAAATTGGAGAGCAGAGCCGCGATCAACGTGATTATTATGAGCGAGGGCAAGACAACGCCGAACGTTGCAAGCGCCGCGCCCGCAACGCCCTTTTTTTTGTATCCTACGAATGTTGCCGTGTTTACCGCAATGACGCCGGGGGTGCACTGCGCGATCGAGAAATAATCCAATATTTCGTCCTCAGTGACCCAATCGCGACGCTCGATAAGCTCGCGCTGGAGCATCGGCAGCATAGCGTAGCCTCCGCCGAACGAAAAAAGTCCGATCTTGAAAAACGAACAGAAAAGCTGGAAAAGTTCCGTCATAAAAATACCTTTACACTTTCTTTGCGTCCCCGAAATAAATGCATTTTTCGGGAACAATGATTTTGATTGCACGGCTGAGATTTTTAACCTCAACCGATGTAAATGCGCCGCCGAATTCGCCGTCCGTTGTCCACGGGATCGGCTCGTCGCTTGTGATCTTGAGATGATCGGTCGAGAACTGATACGCCACGTAGTCGTCCGCCTGCCTTGTGACGATTGATTCGGTCAGCTTTCGTAGCTTCTTCGGAGACGATGGATTCGTGAAAAGAATGACCTCGAATTTGCCGTCGTCAAGCGAGACGTTTGAACGAAGCGGCAACTTCATTCCGCCTACCGAGCGTGAATTCGAGGCGCTGCCGTAAACGAATTCGTCCTCAAGCACGCCGCCGTCGTATTCGATACGCATTTTGTGCGGAGTCAGCACCGCGTGAAGGCGCGATGCTCCGTGAAATACGTACGCCGCTTTGCCGAGTACGTTTTTCATTTTCTGCGGCGTTGAATAGGATGTGTCCGTGAACGAGCCGAACGCGGCAACGTAGATGAACGGACGTGAATCAAGCACGCCGATGTCGCACTCGCGCGTATATCCCTTTGCTATGACGTCGGCGGCTGCGGATTTGTTTATCGGTATGTCGTGACTGCGCGCGAAGTCGTTGACGGTGCCTGCCGGGATGTATCCTAGGGTTGGCGGCATTAGTCCGCGATCCTTCATCGTCAGCAGAGCGCGAACAGCCTCGTTGAGCGTTCCGTCTCCGCCCGATACGACGACAACATCGTACCGTTCGCCCTTTTTGATCATTATTTCAATGCAGTGACCGGAGTGCTGAGTTGTTTCGACTGTTACCTCGTATCCGGCAACAACGAATTTGTTGATAATATCCAACAGATGTCCGGAAAGTCCCGTCATTCCTGCAACGGGATTGGCAAGAAGCAATAATTTTTTCATAAAATATGATCTCCGTTTCGCTTTTGCTGTGAGCAATGTAAGTAAGCCTGTCAGTGATAATATTTATATTCTACATTATAGAACATTTGCGTCGGAATTTCAATAGCGCGCGAAACGATTCATTAATTATATGTTAAATTTGTCACCGAGATGAATTATACCTTAAAAATATGCTATAATTTACGCATAAAAAGTTGCTGTCACGGAGGAAAACAACAAAACATGAATTCGATAAAATTAAAGAAAATCGTTACGGCGCTTGTCGTTTTTGCTGTCATTGTCGGCGTTGTCGCCGCCGTTTTCATACTGCTGACAAAAGACGAAGCGACACGCTTCGATAACGACGGAAACGAGATCGAGCTTCCCGATTGGATCGTGACCGATCATTTGCCGAAAAACGAATATTCGCGCCCCGGCACAAAAACGGAGGACATTGTCGGGATTGTCGTTCATTACGTCGGAAATCCGGGAACGTCCGCGAAGGCAAACCGCGATTATTTTGCGTCGCTCGCCTCAAGCGGAGCTACATACGCAAGCAGTAATTTTATAATCGGACTTGACGGCGAGATCATAGAGTGCGTTCCGCTCGGTGAGGTCGCGTATTGCTCGAACAATCGCAACAGCGACACTGTTTCGATCGAATGCTGTCACCCGGACGAAACGGGCGAATTTACGGCGGAGACATACGCCTCGCTCGTGAAGCTTTGCCGTTGGCTGAAGGACGTTTACGGCATCGAAGCGGACGGAGTTATACGTCATTACGATGTTACGGGAAAGCAGTGCCCACTTTATTATGTTATGCATGAGGATGCGTGGAAAAGCTTCGTGAATGAGGTTTTTGCAAATTAAAATTTGCAAAAACGCCAATTTTACGTCGATTTTTAACGGATCTTGCCGATGCAAATGATGAGATTTTGACTACTTTTGATTGCAAAATAAAAATATTACGGTTGGTTGACGAAATCCCCGCGTCGGGAGTATACTGTTGGCGGATCGGAAAAATGATGCATATATGTTCCGTACCGCGATTTTACGCCGTTAAAACGGAAGGAGAATATTATGAAAGTTATCGTATGCAAAGATTATAATGAGCTTTCGCTTCGTACAGCGGAGGTCATAGCCGAAACAGTAAAAAACAAGCCGGACTGCGTGCTCGGTCTTGCAACAGGCTCAACTCCCGTCGGAGCGTATGAGGAGCTTGCACGTATGTACAGAGAGGGAACGCTCGATTTTTCAAAGGTAAAATCCTTCAATCTTGACGAATACTATCCGATGAAGGCGGAGGATGAGCATTCCTATCACTATTTCATGAACGAAAATCTCTTTTCAAAGATCAATATCGATCCCGCCAACACCCGTGTCCCCGACGGTGACTGCGATGATCCCGAAGCTATGTGCGCCGACTACGAAAAGCAGATCCTCGAAGCAGGCGGCATTGATATTCAGCTTTTGGGAATAGGCAGAAACGGTCACATCGGCTTCAACGAGCCCGGCGATTGGCTCTGGCCCGATACGCATAAAACTCCGCTCACCGAGGACACAATGGACGCAAACGCACGTTTTTTCGAGGACGGACAAAGCGTACCGGATTCCGCTGTAACGATGGGCGTGGGAACGATCCTCCGCGCAAGAAAGATCGTTATTGCCGCTTCCGGCAAGTCAAAGCGTGAGGCTGTTCGCGACGTGCTCGCGGGCAAGCTTGACACACATTGCCCGGCGTCGCTTCTTGCAGTGCATCCCGACGTTGTCCTTGTCTGCGACGAGGAAGCTTACGGCGAATAAGCCGCGTAACACGAATAAAATCAAAAAGCCGCGAATTTTCGCGGCTTTTTCTTGTTATTTTGTCTGCGTGCGGGTATAATATATGTTAATAACCAGAGACGGAGCTTATATGGATAACAATAAAATAAAAGCGCTGTTCGACGCGTTTGATACGAACGACGAATACGTCTCCGCCGAGAGCTACGGCGGCGGTCACATCAATGATACATACAAAGTCACCGCAAGGCGCGGAAAATATACGCTTCAACGCATAAATGACAGCGTGTTTGCTTCCCCCGACGCCGTAATGAAAAATATATGCGCCGTAACGGGGCATATATCGAAAAAGCTTGCCGACGAGGGGCTTGATCCGTCAAGACGAACGCTGTCCGTCCAAATGACAAAGACGGGCGAGCCGCTTTACGTCACCGATTGCGGCGCATACCGTATGTTTTCGTTTGTTGACGACGCAAAAACGCACAAAAAATGCGAAAACGTGAGCGTAATGCGGAGTGCGGCAGCCGCGTTCGGCGCGTTTGAACGTATGCTGATCGACTTTCCCGCCGAAACGCTCAATGTAACGATCCCCGATTTTCACAATACACCGAAGCGTTACGCCGATCTTTGCCGCGCAGCGGCTGCCGATGTCTGCGGCAGAGCGGCAAACGTCGCGGACGAGCTTGAATATTTCAAGTCCGAATCGGATATTTACGGCGCCGTGACGGAAAAGCTTGACTCAGGCGCACTGCCGCTTCGCGTCGCTCATAACGATACAAAGCTCGACAATGTGCTGTTCGACGAAGAAACAGACGAGGCGATCTGCGTGATCGACCTTGACACCGTGATGCCGGGAAGCCTTATTTACGATTACGGCGACGCGCTTCGCGTCGGTACGAATCCGGCCGCGGAGGATTCGGAGGATGCTTCGGGCGTCGAATGTCGGCTCGATATGCTTCGCGCGTTTACGGAAGGATATCTGAACGAGCTCGGCGACGTTTTGACAGCTTCGGAAATAAGTCTGTTTCCGATCGCGGGCAGACTCGTTACACTTGAATGCGCCATGCGGTTCTTGACCGACTATCTTTCGGGCGATGTTTATTTTAAGATATCGCGTCCGAATCAAAATTTGGACAGAGCGCGCGTAGGAATCGCCCTTGCACGTGATATGGAACGCAAGCAGAGCGAAATATCACGTATAATCGCCGGAATCCTGCAAAAACACAATAAATAACGGAAATTAATTGCTTTTACCGCTTCCGCTTTTTGCTCCTCGACATACTCACAGATCCTTTTGTCAAACCATTTTTCTTCCAAAAAACAAAACCGACGCTTGATGAAAACGTCGGTTTTTGTTGTTATATGCAACTGTATAATATTTCGCAACGATTTAATGCAACTGCATAAAAACAGCTTACTTGAGTCTGTAAATAACGCTTCCGTGCGCGGGAAGAACAGCGGAGATCTCGTCTTTTGCGGTTCCGAGCTCCTTGTGAGCCCACAGATCGCGAATTTCCTTGCCGACGATGGAGAACTCATCAATGTCGGACGCCTTTACGGTGACGGTAGCTTCCTCGTTTTTGAGGTTGAAAAGCGCGATGTAGTATTCGCCGTTGCCGTCGGTGTTGTCGTCATGAGAATACCATGCAACGGAATTGCGCTTGCGATAGATCTGATTCGGAGCGTAGGAGTGCTTGTTGAGACGGAGAACCTCGTCGTTTGTGAGAAGCTCAAGAGTGAACTCGTCATTGTCGCGAAGCTCAGCACCGACGATGAGGGGAGAACGGAAGATGCTCCAAAGATTCATCATCGAACGCTGTTCGTCGTGCGTCATACGGCAGTAGTTGTCGCCGCCGCGGTTGTTGCAGTTGATGTGACCGAAGGGAAGCATATCGCAGTCGGGCCATACGCCGTTTCCGCCGTGACCGAGCCAAGTCTCGCAACGCTCAAACATATGGAGAACAGCCGTCCAATTGTCCCAAACATCGTTTGTGAGACGCCACATATTGGCGTTCTGCTTGAACATCCAAGCGTATTCGATGGGAGCGGGTCCGGGCGAGAGGGAAAGCGCGATCGGGCGACCGCACTTCATGATCGCCTTGTGGATCATTTCGATTTCGGCGATGCCGGGCATGTGGCCGTTTCTGTGAGCCTCGTTCGAATATGCGCCCGTAACTGCGATGTCGTCAACCTTTACGAAATCTATTTCCCATTCGGCGTAAAGCTCGAAAAGCGAATCATAGTACGCCTGAGCCGCGGGAGAATGAGGATTTACACCGTACATATCGCTGTTCCAGCCGCAAACGGAGAAGGGATCGCCGACGTCTGCCGCCGTGTATTCAGTGCCCTTGATCTTTGTTCTTGCGTAGATAGCCTGACGGGGGATGCCGCGCATGATGTGGATGCCGAATTTGAGGCCCATTTCATGGATCTTACGTGAGATCGGGAGGAAGCCCTTGCCGTCCGCAGAGGAGGGGAAGCGATTGGGTGCGGGGATAAGACGAGAATATTCGTCCATGCAGAGCTGTGCGTTTGAGGTGTAGTAGGTGTCAAATGCGTTAGGCTCGCTCCACTGAATATCGCAGGTGACGATATCCCAACCGTGACTAAGCAGATGCTCCTTCATGTAAAGAGCGTTTCCGAGAAGCTGTTCCTCATTTACGGCAGCGCCGTAGCAGTCCCAGCTGTTCCAGCCCATAGGGGGATGGGGTGCAAAATCCGTATGTTTCATTGCTTGGTTTTCCTTTCGTTGTACGGTTTTTGATTTTTAATTTTATAAGTAAAGCTTCAGCGCGCGGCGCAGGCGTCTTTTCAGGATGAAAAAGAGATATACGGCGCGCAAAAGCGAAACAGACAAATATATGATCGCCAAGGCGAGGGAGGAAGTCGGATTCATGCCGGTGCTTGACAGATCGGCAAGTGCGTCGGAGCCGAACGGTATCGTTGAAAGACACAGCATCGCGAGCATCAAAACGGTAAGACCGAGCGCATAAAGAAGAATTCCGTCCATTATGACACGTCTGCGTCTGCTTTTTGCGTTTTTTTTTGGATTGACTTTGTAATCTGATACGGCGTTAACGGCAACGCAGGTCAGATAAAAAACGAGCGACAAAAGCAGGATCGAAACGGATGCGAGCGACTTTTTGTAGCCGTCGTAGGTGAGCTGACCGAGATAGGTGACAGTTGCGTCTGCGGCAGCGTGAAGCACGGCGGAGATGACGGAAAAAATGAGCGGAGATAAAAGCTTTGCCGCGGCGAGTGCAGACGGAGCGGGCGATTTTCCGTTGAATTTAGGCGATTTTGTTATGTCAACGAAGACCCTGCGAACGGGAACGATCGCCGTGACGGAAAAAAGCGCGATTATTGAGACGTAAAGTAACGCGAATGCGGCAGTCTTGAGAGATTTTGCGTACAAGATCGAGCCGACCGCCAGCGAAAGCGCGACGGCGTAGCAAATCAGCGAGATCGAATACGGCTTGATATATTCCGCAAGCTCAAGGCTAAGCATCTCCGCGAAAAGAGACGGGCGCTTCGGACTCACGGATTTTTTCTTTGAATTCATTGTACATCCTTTTGCCGCAGAAAACGGCATTATCGTTGTTGATATATTCTAACATAAAAAGCGCGCTGAATCAATGGCTAGTCTTCATTGAGAGATGTGTATTTTTTGTTACATTATAATTTTGAAACAAAAATAACTAAGCTTATTGACACAGGTGCGCGGATGATTTACAATTAATACAATTAAAGCGATTAAAAAACGGAAAATATAAGAATGAGAAAAAGAAAAGTTAATAAACATATTAAATATGTCATGCGCGGGGTGCTTTGTGCGGTAACAGTGATCGTTGCACTGCTCATAGCCGCGTATTCCGTCATGTTCGTGCTCGCAAAAGGCCCGTCTCCGACAGCAAGCACGCTTTTTGTCCGCAGTGTTATGGAAACATCGGCGGCAAAGTTCCTTGCGCGGATCTATTTTACCGAAGCGGAGATAAATGAAATTCTCTCCGCCGGAACAGGCGACGATCAAATAACAGACCCGTCACTGATACAAATACCGTCCGGAAAAGACACAACGGCAGATACGGAACCCGATACGGAACCCGATCCGAATACGGACTATACAACGTCAAATAAGGATACGGACAGCATAACGACAGATTCGTCCGCGCCGATAACGTCCGATACCGACAATGATCAGCCGACCGATGACGGAGTTGAGGTCATCAAGATACAGGGCGATACATACAACGGCACGCTTTTGATCGTGCACGATCCGTCAAGAGTGGTGCTCGGTACGCTTCCCGCCTACGGAGCTGGCTATTCGGGTAAGACGCTTCGCAAATTTATCGAGGATTACGGTGCTGTCGGCGGAATAAATGCGGGCGGCTTTGAGGATGACGGCGGAAAAGGTACGGGCGCCGTGCCGGACGGAATCGTCATTCGCGACGGTAAGATCATTTGGGGAGATGTCTCAACAAAATATAAATGCGTCATGGGATTTGATAAAAATCATGTGCTTCACGTCGGTAATATGACGGGACAGCAGGCGCTCGACGAGGGCATAGTTGACGGACTTAATTTTTCGCTCGGTCCCGTGCTTGTCATAAACGGAGTGCCGCAGAATTCCAAGCGCAGTCTCGGCGGCGGACTTAATCCGCGTACCGCGATCGGACAGCGCGCGGACGGCGCCGTGCTCATGCTTGCCATCAACGGCAGACAAGCCGATTCGCTCGGCGCAACTTACGACGATCTTGTGAGCATCATGCTCGGCTACGGCGCTGTCAATGCCGCAAATCTTGACGGCGGATCGTCTACACTGATGGTGTACAACGGCGAAACGATGAATCAAAGCGCGTACTTCTTCGGTGAACGTAAGCTGCCTAACGTATTTTTGGTGGAGGGAGCAAAATGATCGGCAAAAAGAAAAAACTCGATGCGTTTTGGCGCTCATATATCATACTTTGCGTCGTCCTCGTTTTTATCGTCGTTGCACTCACACTGTTCTTCTACGATTTTATAAAGGCGTTTGAAACGGGACGTCCCGAATATGCTGTCAAGCAATACGTCGAATCGGTCACCGACACTGAAATAATCAGCGCGGTTAATGAATTTTTGGACGGAAAGCTCTCCGGCTATGAAGCGGAAAATACAGTTTCAGCCGAGGTCACCTCGGCAATGCAAAAATATGAGCTGTCGTACGTCCGCGCCTTCAGCGACAGTGCGGACGAGATCCCCGCATACGACGTTTATTGCGGAGATAAGCTCCTGTCGCTCGCGCTTGCAGTGACGGACGGAGGAAAATACGGCTTCGATAATTATGCCGTTGTCGGTGTCAGCGTTGCGGATGAGTGGATAAATGCACGCAAAAATACGGTAAGTATGATCGCGCCGAGCGAAGCCGAGCTTACGCTGAACGGCAAAAGCGTCGGTGCGGACAAGCTCGTCGGCGATTTTATCCCTGAAACTGTCTCCGAATTCGAATCGGGCAGTTTCAAGCTTAATATGTACGAAATAGCGGACGTTTTCGGTGAAATTTCGGCGTATGCAACGCTTGACGGAGAAAAGCTTCCGCTCGATAATCCGTCAAAGGGCGTTTATTCATCTGTTTATGACGCCGTTGACAGTCTTTATACAGTCATAGCACCCGAAAATGCAGAGGTTATGCTGAACGGAATAAAGCTGACGGACGAATACGTCACCGGTGTGGCGATACCGACGGACGCGCATTTCTTTGAAGCGGATACAGATGTGCGATGCCGCGTGTACTGCGTCAAGGGCTTGCGCCTTGTGCCGACAGTCTCCGCGACGCTTGACGGCGAAGCGCTTGCGTGCGAAGAAAACGGTCTTTATGACAGCTCGTTTGCTTACCCCGATTCGTACAAGCATTCTTATACGGCGTCGATTCCCGCGGGAGCAACGCTCTACTGCAACGGAGTCAAGGTCGGTGAGGAATATTCGGTCGGCAAATCAGACAAATATCCGATTCCCGATGCGGCAAAGAAGTACTCGTCTCCGAGCGAATACGGCGTGAAATATACAGTCACGGGCTTGTACGGCGAGCCGGAGTTTACGGCGAAATATGAGAACGGTACAGCCTGCGTCGGCTTCAAGAGCGACGGCGTAAGCTTCTTCTATCCCGATGCAAACGAAGCCGAAAAGAAAAAGCTTGAAGAAAATGCGCTCATTTTCACTCAGCTTTACATAAAATATTCATACGAAGGAACTGACTATACAGAGGCGAACTACAACGCCGTTATCGCGCACGTCAAAAACGGCTCGGAAGCGTATAAGATCATGAAATCCTCGTTCAGCTCAATGATATAC
>CAZOMK010000008.1:0-21570 GCA_964580615.1 uncultured Lachnospiraceae bacterium
CGTACGAAGATCGCGGTATATTCGCGTGACCCCGATGTTGATGCTGTCGGCGCTTGCATCGGCAGCCGCGGATCGAGAATCAGCGGTATACTTGATGAGCTTTGCGGAGAAAAGATAGATATCGTAAAATACAGCGAGGATATGAGCGAATATATATCCGCCGCGCTCGCGCCCGCAACGATCAACGAAGTTGTGATCGACGGCGAACGCTCCGCTAAGGTATATGTTGACGCAGATCAGCTTTCGCTTGCAATCGGTAAGGAAGGTCAGAACGCGCGCCTTGCCGCACGTCTCACCGGCTTTAAGATCGACATTAAGAGCGAATATTAATATTTGCGAGGTTGGTGACTGTGGCTAAAAAAGAAACGGCAGCGCCGAAAAAGAAAAAATTACCCGAACGCAGATGCATCGGCTGCGGTCAAACAAGACTGAAGTGCGAGCTTATTCGCGTCGTAAGATCGCCGGAGGGCGAGGTGATGCTCGACCTTACCGGAAAAAAATCAGGCAGAGGCGCGTATTTGTGCCCGTCTGCGGCGTGCTTGAAGCGCGCTGTGAAAAGCAAGCAGCTTGCGCGTAATCTCGAATGCGCGATACCGGATGAGCTCGGAGACGAGCTTGCGGCGTTGATCGAAGGCGGGGAGACGGACAAATGAACCGTGTGCTCTCTTACATCGGAATAGCGAGAAAGGCGGGAAAGCTTGCATTCGGAACGGATGCGGTATGCGACCTTTTGCGAAAGGGAATGAAAAATCCCGTGTTCGCGGCGTCGGATGTTTCTTCGGCAACGAAAAAAAAACTGACGGATAAATGCGCGTTTTACGGAGTACGGCTCGTAATGCTCGATGTCGATACGGCGGAGCTCGGTCACGCGATCGGAAAAACGGGGGCTGTTGCCGCCGTATGCATTACCGACGAGGGGCTCGCAAACGCCGCAATCGCGGCTGTTACGGCTTAAACGATGTGTTAACGTTCAAATTAACATCATATATAAGATAACGACACTAAACGAACCCGCCTTTGGGCGGCGAGGAGGAATTATATGGCACAGCAAGCCACGACTTACAGAATTAACCGTCTGGCTAAAGAATTTAATCTTAAAAGTAAGGATATCGTCGATCTTTTGGCGGAAAACGGCGTCGAAGGAAAGACTCACATGGCGATACTTGAGCCCGCTGAATTCAATCTGCTCATCGAGCTCATCACCGCTAAAAATCAAATAACAAATCTGGATGCTTACGTTAAGGGCGAAGCGGTAATTCCGAAGAAGGTGTCGAAGGATAAAAATGATGCTGATAAAACGGAAGCTGTCGAGCCCGAAAAGCACGACGAGCCCGTTGTAAAGGCAGAGCCTAAGGCGGAGAGCAAGCCCGAATCCAAGGCGGAAGCGGTCGTTAAAGCCGAGCCTAAGCAGGAGACGAAAAATGACGTCGAGGCGCCCGCAAAGGTCGAGCATAAAGCAGAGGCTAAATCCGTACAGAAGTCGGACGCAAAGCCTCAGTCCGCAAAGACGGAGTCTGCCGCTAAAACGGAGACTGTCGCGAGAGAAAAACAGCAGGGGCACCAGAGAACGGACGCTCCGAGCCGCAGTCAGGACAGAGCTCCGCAGAAGGATCAACAGCCTAAGCGTCAGGAGCGCGGCGACAGAAATGACCGCGTAAATGACCGCGCACGCACGGAACAGCCCAAGCAGGACAGACCTCGTAACGATACGAGACCTCAGCAGTCCACACAGCAGAATAATCAGCAGAGACAGAACCCTCAGCAGAAGGGTGCCACTGCTCTTCAGGGACGCGGTCAGGTCGAGGCTCCGAAGAAGAATCGCGGCCCGTGGGAACCCTCGGCAGGTGCGTCAAATCAGCCTAAGACCAAAAAAACCGAGACTCAGGGCGAAGCACGTCAGAGAACGGGTAATACACGTATAGTTGATACACGTTCAAGCTCAGTTGACCTTTCCAAGTATGACGAAAAGCTGAACAGCTACGTTTCCGATAAGGACGATCATATCGTTACAAAGCAGAAGCTCAAAAAGCAGAATAACAGATCAACATCGAATAAAGACCGCGACAAGGAAAGACGCGCGATGGAAAAGCTCCGCAAGGAGGAGATCGAACGTCAGCGCCGTCAGCAACTCGTTGTAAGGATCCCCGACGAAATTACAGTCGGTGAGCTTGCGAACCGCTTGAAGATCACGGCATCCGAGGTCATCAAAAAGCTCATGCTAAACGGCATTATGGCAACGGTAAACGAGGTCATTGACTTTGATACCGCGTTCATTATCACCGAGGAGCTCGGCGCAAAGGCTGAACGCGAGGTCGTTGTAACGATCGAGGATCAGCTTTTCGAAACAGTTGAGGATGATGAATCGGCGCTTGTTGAACGCAGCCCCGTTGTATGCGTAATGGGTCACGTTGACCACGGTAAAACATCGCTTCTCGATGCGATCCGTCATACGCACGTTACGGCACGCGAGGCGGGCGGTATTACACAGCATATCGGTGCGTACAGAGTCGAGATCAACGGTAAGTATATCACTTTCCTTGACACTCCCGGCCACGAAGCGTTCACCGCGATGCGTCTGCGCGGCGCTCAGGCAACGGATATCGCAATCATCGTTGTTGCGGCGGACGACGGTATCATGCCGCAGACAGTCGAGGCTATCAACCACGCAAAGGCTGCCGGCGTCGAGATAATAGTTGCTATCAATAAGATGGATAAGCCCAGCGCCAACCCCGATCAGGTTATGCAGGAGCTTACAAAATACGACCTCGTTCCCGAAGAATGGGGCGGCGATGTAATGTGCGTTCCCGTTTCCGCGCTTACGCATAAGGGAATTGATGATCTTCTCGAAAACGTACTGCTCATTGCCGAAATGCAGGAATATAAGGCAAATCCCAACCGCAGAGCAAGCGGACTTATCATCGAGGCGAAGCTCGATAAGGGCAGAGGCCCCGTTGCAACGATGCTCGTTCAGAACGGTACGCTTCATACGGGCGATATCGTTATCGCCGGTACATCGGTCGGCAGAGTGCGCGCGATGACGGATGAAAACGGACGTCATCTCAAGAGCGCCGGCCCGTCTGTTCCGGTTGAAATCACGGGTCTTGCGGAGGTTCCCGCGGCAGGCGATGAATTCAACGCCGTTGAGGACGAAAGAATGGCGAGAACGCTTGCGGATCAGCGCCGTGCAAAGGAAAAGGAAGAAATTTTCCGTGCGAATGCAAGAGCAAATCTTAACGATATGTTCGCGCAGATCGAGTCCGGCGTTAAGGACTTCAATATTATCGTCAAGGCTGACGTTAAGGGAAGCGCCGAGGCTGTCAAGGCTTCGCTCCAGAAGATCACAAACGAGGAAGTCAGAATTCAGGTCATCCACTCCGCTGTCGGCGGTATCATCGAAAGCGATGTTCAGCTTGCGGCTGCATCAAATGCGATCGTTGTCGGATTTAATGTACGTCCCGACAAGTCCGCCATTGACATGGCTGAAAGAATGAACGTCGAGATCAGAACCTATCGCGTCATTTACGAGTGCATAGAGGAGATCGAGGCTGCCATGAAGGGTATGCTCGCTCCCAAGTACCGCGAGGAGATCCTCGGTCATGCTCAGGTTCGTCAGACGATCCGCGTTCCCAACGTCGGAACGATCGCGGGATCGTACGTTCAGGACGGTAAGATCGCGCGTAACGCACAGATCCGTATCGTTCGCGACGGAATTGTAATTTTCGAGGACAAGATCAGCTCGCTCCGTCACTTCAAGGAGGACAGACGCGAAATGGCACAGGGCTTCGAATGCGGTATCGGTCTCGAACGCTTTAACGACATCAAGGAAGGCGATATTTTCGAGTGCTTCCAGATGGTTGAGGTCGAAAGATAAAAAAACAGGGTGAGAAAAGCTCAAAAGGTGCTTTTCTCACCCTTTTGTTTTGCGTAAGCACTTTTTGATGCGGTTGACAAAACGCTTCGGATGCGGTATTATAAGGTAAACTGTAAACTTAATTTGCGGAGGTAAATTATGAAAATAGTGCTTTATATGAATCATCCGGACGGAACGGAGATATATGTAAGAAGAACAGTCAATCCGCTTTCGCGTGCCATTTCGTTCTTGGCGAAAAAAACGGCAGGTAAGTCCGAGGAGGATTTTGCGTGCGACGAAACGGACGAGCTTCCGACGGTGTATTTTACAAAGGAAATAACGCCCGAAGCGGTGCTTTCCATGTACAGACAGCTCGGACGTGAACTTTCCGGCAGAGTAGCCGTTAAGATACATTCCGGCGAGCCCGGAAATCAGAATTTTATCGGCCCTGAGATTTGGCGCCCCGTTATAGAAGCGGTGAAGGGAACAGTCGTCGAGTGCAATACCGCTTACGGCGGCCCGCGAAGCACGACGGCGGAGCATTATTCAACGCTCAAGGCGCATGGCTGGAGCGATGTTTTTGACGTCGAGATCCTCGACGGTGACGTGCCGGATCTTGAGCTTGACGTTAAAAACGGTAAGCATATAACGAAAAATTACGTAGGCGGCAAGCTTGCAAACTACGATTCAATGCTCGTTTTGTCTCATTTCAAGGGACATCCGATGGGAGGCTTCGGCGGTGCCATCAAGCAGATCTCCATAGGTACAGCTTCGTCGTACGGTAAGGCGCACATCCACGGCGCGGGCGATGCAAAGCAGATTTGGCGCGCCGATCACGATGCGTTCCTCGAAACGATGGCGGAAGCGGCGTCGTCCGTTGCCGATTATTTCGGAGAAAACATACTCTACATAAGCGTGATGAAAAATATTTCCGTTGACTGCGATTGCTGCGCGGTTGCGGAGGATCCGTGTATGGCTGACATAGGCATCCTCGCCTCGACTGATCCTATCGCGCTCGATCAGGCTTGCCTCGATCTTGTTTACGCGGCAAAGGATGACCCCGGACAGGCGCATCTTATCGAAAGAATCGAATCCAGAAACGGAATACATACTGTTGAAAGAGCAGCGGAGCTCGGCTTCGGTAAGCGAGAGTACCGACTCATCGGCTGCTGAGAGGAAAATGCATGAACAGACGCAAAAAAAACAAACAAAATACAAATACGCTTATTTTTGTGTGCGTGATGCTTGTGTGGGCGCTTGTGCTCGGCATCGTTTTTCTTGCGGATCATCTTAAGGATAACGCACCCGATGATACGATGAGCGAAAGCAATTCCGACAGCAACTCGGAAAGCGACGCTTCGTCGTCAGACGATGCTTCATCGTCTGACTCATCTTCATCGAGCGACAGCGCCGAAGATGAGTCTTCGTCCGATACGTCGGGGAGCAAGCCGGAGCCGGTGACGTACACGGAGGCAACGATCGTCTCCGCAGGCGATATAATCATGCACATGGCGCAGATCTACTACGCACAAGCCGTCAACAGTACCGCTCCCGACTTTACGAATACGTTTAAGTACGTCAAGGATATAGTCGAGGGCGCCGATTATGCCGTTGCGAATTTTGAAACGACTTGTTCGGGTGCCGATCTCGGATACAGCGGATTCCCGTCGTTTAACACGCCGGATTCGACCCTCTCCGCGATCAAGGATACGGGATTCGACCTGATGCTTTTTGCGAACAATCATTGCTACGATAAGAATCTTGCCGGTCTGCTCCGCACGCAGAAGATGTTCGACGAGTACGGTCTCGATTACATCGGCGCAAAGACGGAGCCGGATCAAAAGGCGTACACCGTTGTCGAGCTGAACGGCATCAAGATCGGTATGTTTAACTATGCGGACGATCTTTCCGGCGGAATTACCGATACCCGATATATAAACGGCAAGGTTATAAAGGATAACGACCTTGACTATATGAATCTTTATAATCTGTCGCTTCTCGACGAGCTTTACGACGAGATCAAGACGATCATGTCGGATATGAAGTCGGAGGGGGTCGATATCGTTGTTGCGTATATGCACTGGGGAACAGAATATAATATAACGCACAACAGGCATCAGGAGACTGTTGCTCAAGCGCTGACAAACCTCGGCGTCGATGTCATAATCGGCGGTCATCCGCACGTCATTCAGGACGCGGAAACGCTTACGAGCGAGACGAATCCCGAACATAAAACGTTTTGCTTCTATTCGCTCGGCAATTTTGTCTCAAATCAAAACAGACGTACACTCGGTGATACGAAAAACAGCACCTACACCGAAGGCGGACTTATTGTTGAACTTACAGTGCGTAAATATTCGACGGGTGAGTCGATGGTGAGCGCCGTTAAGCAGATCCCCACATTCGTTCACAGATATAAGACATCAAACGGAAAGTACGCACATGAGATCGTGCCGCTTGAAGCGGCTGTTGCCGATCCCTCCGCATACGGACTGACGGCGTCAAGCTTCGGTGAAGCCGACGCAAAAGAGGTCTACAAGCTCGAACTTGACGTTTTGGGCGACTCCGTTGCGGCGTACAACAATTCGATCGTGCTTCCCGCGATCGAATGAACAGAACAAAAAAGAAAAGCCTCACGAATTTAATTCGTGAGGCTTTTTTGGGCCTTCGGGGACTCGAACCCAGGACCGACCGGTTATGAGCCGGTAGCTCTAACCAACTGAGCTAAAGGCCCGTCATTTGACGCCTAAATAGTATAATACAATTCCGTTCAATTGTCAATACGACTTTTCAATTTTTTTTGCTTCGTAATCAAAAACCTGCGCGATAACACGTCATAGACGTGCGGATTGGCGCATAGAATGTAAGCAAATCGTAGCAAAGAAAGGGAAAACAATGAATAACTCTGTATATTTGCCGGAAGGCTATCGCCTCGGATCTCCCGAAAACAGAATGTATACGTCAAGCCTTTCGGGGCTTGAGCGCGCGATGACGGAGGGCGTTATATGCGAAGCTCCCGCCGTTATGTGCGACAGCACGGACTTTTCGCTTCGCGTCGATCTCGGCGGAGCTGTCGGTGTGATCGAGAAAAAAGAGGCTGTTCTGACGGGGATCGGTGAAGAAGTGAAAAACATAGCGGTGCTTACCCGCGTCGGTCGCGCAGTTGCGTTTACGGTGCGTTACATAGACAAAAGCGTCAGTCCGCCGATTGCGTATCTGTCGCGACGTGAAGCGCAAAAGCGCTGTATGCATGAATATATTTCTTCGCTTGCGCCCGGCGATATAATTCCCGCCAAGGTGACCCATCTCGAACGCTTCGGGGCGTTTGTCGATATAGGCTGCGGAATAGTTTCGCTTTTGCCCGTTGACGCGATATCAGTGTCGCGTATATCGCATCCGAGCGAACGCTTTTCGGTGTCGTCGCGGATCTTCGTCGTTGTCAAGGGCTTCGACGGCAAAACAGGCAGAATAAACGTTACGCATCGCGAGCTTTGCGGTACGTGGTCGCAAAACGCGTCGCATTTCGCGCCGGGGCAGACAGTCGCGGGGATCGTCAGATCGATCGAAAGCTACGGAGTTTTCGTCGAGCTGACTCCGAACCTGACGGGACTTGCCGAGCCTTATGACGGCGTGTGCGTCGATGAAGGCGCGGCGGTGTACATAAAGAGCATATCTCCCGAACGGATGAAGATCAAGCTCGCCATTGTCGGTGCGTACAGAGGCGAGCTTTTGCGTGACGTGACTCCCCCGAAATATTACATTGATCCCTCGAAAACGAAGCATATCGACCGTTGGAGATACTCTCCGCAGGAGAGCTCAAGAACGATCGAGACTGTTTTTGTCTGACGGCTGCTTTGCGATCGTAAAACGCCATTTGCGCTCACGGTCTGCTTCCTCTGCGTAAGCGATGCCTATGCGCGGCGAATATGTAAGCTCCGCGGTAAATCCGTCGTCCTCGCACCAAATTATGTCCGAATCGAAAAAGGAGATGCCGTTGAAGCTTCTGTCTATTTCAAGCAGCTTTGTGAGTCGTCCCGGGCCGTCCGCACCCTCAATTCCGCGGATAAGCACGCCTTCGGGATGATCTTTGTCACCTGTAATCACGTTGAGCAGCTCGTGCATCCCGTAGCACAGGTAAACGTAAGTGACGCCGCCACAGGAGTAAAGCATTTCGGTGCGCTTCGTGCGTCCGCGATGTGCATGGCAGGCAGTGTCCTCCTCGCCGAAATAACATTCGGTTTCCGTGATTCGTCGCTTTATTACAGTCCCGTCCGATTTTTTTACGCATAAAAGCTTACCGCATAAAAGCGGAGCCGCTTTTGTCGCAGGCATGAGATAAAATTCGCGATCAAGCTTCATTTTTTGTCCCTCCGAGATTTACTTGCCGCCCCTGCATCGCAGGGGTATCGCGCATATTATACCACAATTTTCATATTTTTCACATTGAATCTCACAGTATGTAACTTATTTGATAATAAAAATATTGGCTGTTGACAAATTTGAGTTATTGTTGTATAGTATTAATGTATTTTATACAAAACATTTTTCAATCAAGGAGAAAAAAGATGAAAAAGTTACTTGCTGTTCTTCTCGCACTTACTTTTGTTATCTCTATGTTCGCTATGACCGCGTGCTCTGATGATAACGGCGATGATACAGACACTAATGACAAGGTAGAATCCAAAGACGAGTCTACCGATGACAAGAAGGAACCCGTTTCCGATACAGAAGCAGATTCCGACACAGAAGCAGACACCGACGACGTTGTAGCAGACGGCCCCAATATGTTCCCCTACGAAGGCGAAGTTACTCCCGGTTCTGTTGACTATGATTGGGGCGCACCCGATGAAAATTCCGTATTCTTCGTAATCGACGAAGCTCACGTTATCCACGACGGTAAGGGTACATGGAGCAACTCCGCATCCTGCACTCCTAACTATGTATTCGATAACGACTTCGATACATTCTATGACTGCGATGAGAAGTGCGAAACAGTTAACAACGACGATATGAACGTTGGTACTGTTCTTGAGGACTGGAACGACGATACAACCAAGACCGGTTATGTAGGCGCTTGGATCGAAGAAGGCGTTGTTGTTTCTCAGATCCGTTTCTTCCCTCGTTCCGGCTACAACGATCGTGCACTCGGTTGTAAGTTCCAGGGCTCCGTTGACGGCGTAAACTGGGTTGACCTCGCTACAATCACTGAGCTTGTAAACCATGGCGGCGACTATGAGTTCTTCGATATCGATGACGATACAGTATATTACTATGTACGTTTCCTCGCTCGTGACCTTGAATCCTATCAGACAGTTACAGAGACAGACGACACAGATTATTACTCCTACTGCAACATCGCAGAAATGGAAATCTGGGGTACTTCCGGCAAATAATAAATAAGCCGAAAAAGGCAGACTTAGGTCTGCCTTTTTGTTTTTCTTTGCGAATTTTCGAAAATTTTTCGCCGTTTGTGCGAAACATTTACTTGACATTAACGTAAGTCGGTGGTATACTAATAAGGCTGTCGTAAATTGCGCGGCTAACGGGGTGTGGCTCAGTTCGGTAGACGAACGAGGGCGCGCCGCCGGTGGCGAAAGAAGCGTCCGAGAGAGGGCGAGCAATCGCAAATGATTGCGCGGCGAGCGTAAGCGTAGCGCGGATGCAAACGTCAAAAGGCGTAGGGAATTTCGAAAAAGCAAAATAAAACGGGGTGTGGCTCAGTTCGGTAGAGCGCTTGGTTCGGGACCAAGAGGCCGCTGGTTCAAATCCAGTCACTCCGATGCAAAAGAGAAGCAGATGCTTCTCTTTTTTTGTTAAAAAGCGGCTCTGCCCCGAACCAAGGGTGAGGGACCAAGACGGAGACGACGAGCGCCGCCTTCCACGGCATCGGTCGTGCGCGTCACACGGTCACGAGATAATAAATTTCAAAAATTATCGGAAAGCTGTTGATTTTCAAGCGAATGTGTGATATAATCTGAAAGCAATGAGGGAGTAGCGAGCGGCATCGCCGCAGCAAGCCAACATCACGACCGAAAGGTCCGGTTTTGTTTTAATTTGCGAGACTCATATATAGCTTTGCGGTTATATATGGGTCTTTTTTTGCATTTTCCCGTATAACGCATGATGTAAACCGCAAATTTTTTTTACGGAGGATATACCGGTGTTATTTCACAGTAAAACAACAAAGGAAGCTCTGAGCGAGCTTCAAACAGATCAAGCAAAAGGCCTGACTGCCGCTGAGGTTGCGGCTCGCCGCGAAAAGTACGGCGAAAATAAGCTGCGTGAGAAAAAGAAAAAATCCACGCTGCGCCGTTTCCTCGATCAATTTAAGGACGTTATGATCCTTATATTGATAGCCGCCGCGATCATTTCGTTCACTGTCGTGTGCGTTGAAAAAAATTGGGGCGAGCTGTTTGAGCCCGCACTCATACTTGTTATCGTTATATTGAACGCCGTTATGGGCGTTTATCAGGAGGGCAAAGCGGAAAAAGCGCTCGACGCACTTAAAAATATGTCCGCTCTGCACGCGCGCGTCATTCGTGACGGCGAAGAAAAAATCGTCAACGCGTCGGAGCTTGTCCCCGGTGATATAATCCGTCTCGAAGCCGGCGATTTCGTCCCCGCCGATGCAAGACTCATTCACAGCGTAAGCTTGAAGTCCGAGGAATCGGCGCTGACGGGCGAGTCCGTTCCGTCCGAAAAGGATGCGACAGCGGAAGTTGCCGAAAGAGCGCCCATTGGTGACAGAACAAACATGGTATTTTCCGGCTGCTCGATCACGTACGGCACGGCGGTTGCGGTCGTTACCGCTATCGGTATGGATACGGAGATGGGTAAGATCGCAAATCTGCTCGACAGCGAATCAGACGGTCAAACACCGCTTCAAAACAAGCTTGCGCAGCTCGGAAAATACCTCGGAGCCGTTGCAGTGCTTGCCTGCGCCGTAATTTTTGTCGTCGGTCTTGCCAATGACATCCCCACACTTGAAATATTCATGACGGCTGTTTCGCTTGCCGTTTCCGCAATCCCGGAGGGACTTCCCGCGATAGTTACGATCGTGCTTTCGATCGGAGTTCAGCGTATGGTTAAGAAAAACGCGCTGATCAGACGCCTGCCCGCCGTTGAAACGCTCGGAAGCGCGTCTGTCATTTGCTCCGATAAAACGGGAACGCTTACGCAGAACAGAATGACGCTCGTTAAGGCGTACGTTGACGGCGAAGCGACAACGGAGGCTGTTACGACAGATAATTCCTATAAGGTGAAGAAGCTGCTCACGTATGCGGCGCTCTGCTGTGACGGTTCTGTCGTTTTCTGCGGCGATAAGGAACAGCATATAGGCGACCCGACCGAAACGGCAATAGTCTTGGCGGCACATAAAAACGGCTTGCCCAAGGACGAAATAAACAAGCAGTATCCGAGACTTGCGGAGATCCCCTTTGATTCCGACCGTAAGCTCATGACGACGGTTAACCTCATCAACGGCGAAAATATCGTCATTGTCAAGGGCGCGTTTGATGTGATGGCGGGACGCTGTGTTGTGGGAGACCTTGAAAAAGCAAAGGAATTCACCGATAAAATGAGTGGCGACGCACTTCGCGTGCTTGCCGTTGCATATAAAAAGATAGACGTTGTTCCGTCGGAGCCCACATCGGATGAGCTTGAATCTGAGCTTGTCTTTATGGGACTTGTCGGTATGATCGACCCGCCGCGTCCCGAAGCGAAAAAGGCTGTCGAGGTTTGCCGCCGCGCCGGAATCAAGCCGGTTATGATAACGGGAGACCACGTTGTGACAGCTTCCGCAATCGCACGTGAGCTCGGCATACTTCTCGACGGAGACCGCGCGATCACGGGCGCAGAGCTTGACGCAATGACCGATCGCGAGCTTGACGAGCAGGTGGAGGGCATTTCCGTATACGCGAGAGTGTCACCGGAGAATAAGATCCGCATCGTCAAGGCTTGGCAGAGAAAGGGTCAGGTCGTTTCAATGACGGGCGACGGCGTAAACGATGCTCCTGCGCTTAAAGCGGCCGATATAGGCTGTGCGATGGGAATAACGGGTACAGACGTTGCAAAGGGCGCCGCGGATATGACGCTCACCGACGATAATTTTGCGACTATCGTTGACGCTGTGCGCGAAGGCAGAGGCATTTACTCAAACATCAAAAAAGTTGTCGGCTTCCTGCTCGGAACAAACATCGGTGAGGTTATAACTGTCTTTGCGGCGATGCTTTTGTGGCATAAGACACCTCTTTTGTCGATGCAGCTTTTGATGATAAACCTTGTAACGGACTCGCTTCCCGCGATAGCTCTCGGTATGGAGGGCGTCGAGGCTGACGTAATGGACAAAAAGCCGAAGCCCAAAAATGAAGGGATCTTCGCCGGCGGACTCGGCGTGCGCGTTGTGCTTCAGGGCTGTATGTTTGCGCTTATAACGCTCATCGGCTTTTGGATCGGAGAACAGCAGACAGGTACGCTTGAGGGCGGACAAACGCTTGCGTTTATGATACTCGCACTTTCGCAGATCGTACAGGCGTTTAACATGAGAAGTGACCATTCGCTCTTTGCGATAGGACCGTTTACAAACAAAACGCTTAATCTTGCGGCACTTACGTCTACCGTTATCACCGCGATAACGATGTTCACCCCTGTCGGCGTTGCTTTCGGGCTTGTAATTCTTCCCGCAAAGCTCTATCTTGTCGGCATCGGCTTGATCCTCGTCCCGCTTGTCGTAATGGAGCTTTCAAAGCTCGTCGGACTGATCAAGGTCAAGCACTGATAACGTATAAAAAGCAAAAAGCCTTCGCGTAAAGCGAAGGCTTTTTTGATCTTGCGGATTGCTTCATCCGACTAATCTGTCAAATACTATCATCAGGCAAAAGCCGATGAGAAGTGAATATGTCGCTCCGCGCTCGGAACCGTGTGAGTGAGTTTCGGGAATCATTTCGTCGCTGATAACGTAGAGCATCGTGCCGCCTGCAAATGCGAGGGCAAACGGAAGGACTGTCGACGATATGCTGATTGCGAAATATCCGAGGAAGGTTCCGAGGATCTCGACTGCACCCGTTGCCGCCGCGATCAAAAAGGTGCGTGAGCGGCTTATGCCCGCCGCAAGCATCGGTGCGATGATGGCCATTCCCTCGGGAATGTTTTGAAGCGCGATACCGCCCGCTATCGTTATCGCTTCGGCAGTGCTGCCCGAACCGAAGCCGACGCCGGCGGCGAGTCCCTCCGGCAGATTGTGGATGGCGATGGCGATGACAAAAAGCAGTATCTTTCCGAGACGCTCCTGATTTTCCGGATGCGTCTCCGTGTCAACTCCCGTCAGCTTGTGAAGATGCGGAACTATACGGTCAAGTAAATTAACGCAAAGAGCGCCGCAAAAAACACCGGCAACAGTCGTTAAAAGCGCGTATTTTCCGCCGTAATCAAGCGACGGAAGAACAAGCCCGACCACCGACGCCGCAAGCATGACGCCGGCGGCAAAGGAAAGAACAATGTCGGAAAAACGGTGAGATATATTCTTGAATGCGAAGCCGATAAGCGCACCGACTATCGTTGCGCCGCCGACTCCGAGTGCTGTCAGAACAACGGGAAGCATTGATCTTTACGCTTTCCAGAGACCGTGGAGGTTGCAGTACGCGTATACTGCTTCGACCTCGTCGCCGTCGCAAATGCGGAAGCAGACTTCAGGCGCTTTTCCGGGCTCAAGCAGCTTTCTCTGATTGCCCGCCTTTGTTTGGAGGGATATCCATTCGATGTGATGCTCGGGGAGCATGGGATGCTCGACGCTTCCGACCTTGACGCTTACGACGTTGCCGTTAACGGTGTAAACGGGAATGTGCTTTTCGTGGGAAGCTTCAACCGTTCCGGGGATAAGCTCCTCCATTTTTTGACCGCAGCATACTACCGGCACGCCGCAATCCTTAACCATGGCAATGATGTTGCCGCAATGAGGGCATATAAAAAATTTCTGATTCATTTGATTTAACTCCTTTTTTTGAATTAATATGATTATAGCAGAAAAAAGCAATAAGGTACAGAGCCTTGCACAAAAAAATCACTTTATTTTCAAAATTGCAGTAACGGGATATTTGTGATTGACATTGATTCGTGCACATGGTATACTTTTCTTGATAATGTAAATTATTTGTGCGAAACATATCGCCACAAAACGGAGGAACTATGGAAACATTGAGGAGAATTATAGCCGCGCTTCTTGTGCTCACCATGCTGCCGATAATGTCGGCGTGCGACAACGGTGACAAGCCCGATGTCAATACATCGGACAGCACCGACGCCGGAAGTGAGACAGATACGTCAGCCGATACGGGAGATGACAAAACGGACAAGCCGACAACGAACAAAAACGGCGTGTTCGGAGAGGCGGGAGAGGTCGCAACGTACGATCCCGAAAAGTCCAACTATTACCTCGGAATAAATGCGGCTGTCAGAGTTCACGATATAAGCGATATGCTTTTCGGAATCTTCCTTGAGGATATAAATTTTGCAGCAGACGGCGGACTTTATGCGGAGCTTGTCAAGAATCGCTCGTTTGAATTCACAAGATATGCCGCAGACGACGAAAAGCACGGCTGGCTCGACGTCGGCGAGGTCAGCGCAAACGTCGTGAAAAAGGACAAGGAAGGCTGCCTGAACGACAATAACCCCAACTATATGGTTATTGAAAACGCGTCCGATGCGCCCGCAGGCATCGAAAACGTCGGCTTCCTTGACGGAATCTCCGTTGAAAAGGATAAGAATTATAAGTTTTCCGTTTATGCAAGAGGCATCGACGGATATACAGGTCCGCTCCATGTAAGCATCGCTCGCGGAAATACCGTTATCGCGGAGGGAACTGTCCCTGCAGTGACCGATACATGGACTAAATATGAGCTTACGCTTACGGCTAATGCGACAAGCTACTCCGGCGTGAGACTTCGCGTGACGATAGATGCCGGCAAAGTCGCGCTCGATATGGTTTCGCTTTTCCCGTCTGATACATATAAGGGCAGAGAAAACGGACTTCGTGCCGATCTCGCAGAGAAGCTCGAAGCGCTTGAACCTACCTTCCTGAGATTCCCCGGCGGCTGTATCATCGAGGGCATGACGCTTGATACTGCGTATAGCTGGAAGGATTCGATCGGCGCCGACAAACACGGCGATCCTTATTATTGGAATGGTACCTACGGTGATGTTGCGGCAAGACCGCTCGGTGAGAACCTTTGGACGAACGAATCGCTCACAGAGGACAAGCACCCCGTTTATATGACGTACGGTCTCGGATTTTATGAGTATTTCCTGCTTGCGGAGGACATCGGCGCGATAGGTGTGCCCGTCCTTAACGCGGGAGTTGCGTGCATGGGTCAGTCAAGCGGCGAAAGCGCTACGCTTGGCTCTGCGAAAATGCAGAGATTTATCGACGACGCACTTGATCTCGTTGAGTTCTGCCGCGGCGGAGCCGATACGGAATGGGGCGCTGTTCGTATTGCAATGGGACACGAGGAGCCGTTTGAGCTCAAATATATCGGAATAGGCAACGAACAGTGGGGAGATAATTTCTTCAAGCATTACGAGGCGTTCGTCGATGCGTTTGCAGAGGCGAAGGAGCAGAATCCCGAACTTTTCGACGGTATTGAGCTTATGTTCTCAGCCGGAGTTGATGACGGTGACAGTGGAAGTCACTACATGGCGTCATACGAATATGCAAAGAAGTGGCTCAAGAAGAATCCCGATAAGACGATAGAGGATTTTGCCGGCGCGATAGATCATCATTATTACAATGAACCCGAATGGTTCCTGAAAAATGCCGATTATTACGATGAGGAGAATTATTCCCGCGATACGGACAGCATGACGGACACGCTGTTCGGCGGCGGAATCAATGTTTTCCTCGGCGAATATGCGGCAAAATCAAATACGCTCAAGGCGGCGCTTGCCGAGGCTGCGTATATGACGGGACTTGAACGTAACGGCGATATCGTCAAAATGGCGGCGTATGCGCCTCTGTTCGGTAACCTTACGGGCTTGCATTGGGCGCCCGACCTTATCTGGTTCAACAATCATACGTCAACAGCTTCCATAAACTATTATGTGCAGAAGATATTCTCCACAAACGCAGGCACACAGCTTATCGAGTCCGAGCTTCTCGGCGCTGAAAAAACGGAAAGCGACTTCTCCGGTAAGGTCGGCGTCGGTACGTGGAATACCTCCGCAACCTTCGATAATGTCAAGATCGTTGACAACGAAACAGGCAAGGTGATCTCCGAGGATACCTTCGATGACAAAACCTCGCTTGACAAATGGACAAAGGTGTCGGACGGAACATGGACTGTCAAAAAAGGCGTTTTGTCGCAGTCGTCAACCTTTACAGACGTTGACAAATACGCGAAAACGGGCTCGATGATGTATTTCGGCAAGAGCGTGTGGAGAAACTATACATATACAGTTGATGTTACAAAGACGGGCGGCTCGGAGGGCTTCCTTATCGCGTTTGCCGTAGGCGACGAAAACGACAACTATTTTTGGAACATAGGCGGTTGGGGCAATACGGTTTCATGCCTCCAGAAGGTCGAAAACGGCGTCAAGACAGATCAGCTCCCCGGTACGGAAAAGAAATTCACCGCAGTCGAGGGACGTACATATACGCTCAAGGTCGTTGTCAGCGAGCGCAACGTCAAGTGCTATATAAACGACAGGCTTTACGTTGACTATACGATCAAGCAAACAGCCGACGCAAATGCGTACCATGTTGTAAGCACGGACGAAACGGGCGATATCATCATCAAGCTTGTAAACGTAACGGGTAAGGTTAAGACCTTTGCGATCAATATTGAGGGCATGACGGGAGTGTCCGCCAAGGCGTCTGTCGATCTTGTCGCGGGAACAAGCCTTACAAACGATAACATTCTCGGTCAAAAAGAGGATGTAACGATGACGAACTTTGAGATCGACGGCGTTTCAGATAAGTTTAACTATACTGTGCCGAAATATTCGGTGACCGTTATAAGAATCAAAGCCGATAAATGAGATTTAATAACAATAAAAGAAACGACGGAATTTTCCGTCGTTTCTTTCGTCTTTAAGATTAGTTTAAGAGTTTTTAAGGGGCATTGACACGGAGGGAAACCTGATGTATGATACTGAATGTGGAAATCGTTTAGGAGGATCACTATGCTTGAAATAAAAAATTTAACGAAGATATATAAGCCGAAGAAGGGAGTACCGGTCACGGCGCTGGACGGCGTCTCGCTTAAATTCCCAGAAAAGGGAATGATCTTTTTGCTCGGTAAGTCCGGATCGGGTAAGTCAACGCTTTTGAATCTCATCGGCGGACTTGACACCTACGACAGCGGCGAAATTCTCATAAAGGGCACGTCGAGCCTTGATTTTTCGCAGTCGCGATTTGATTCGTACAGAAACACCTACGTCGGATTTATCTTTCAGGAGTACAATATATTGCCCGAATTTACCGTGGGTGCGAATATTGCGCTTGCGCTTGAGCTTCAGGGGCAAAAGGCAAGCGACGAACGCATAAACGAGATCTTAAATGAGGTCGATCTTGTCGGATACGGTAACCGTAAGCCGAACGAGCTTTCGGGTGGTCAGCTTCAAAGAGTTGCTATCGCGCGTGCGCTTGTTAAAAATCCCGAAATCATAATGGCTGACGAGCCTACGGGCGCGCTTGACTCAAACACGGGCAAGCAGGTCTTTGACACGCTGAAAAAGCTTGCAAGCGATAAGCTTGTCATCATAGTTTCGCATGACCGCGAATATGCCGAATATTACGCGGACAGAATTATCGAGCTTGCGGACGGTAAGGTCATAGATGACGTTGAGCTTGACTGCAACAGGAACGGGGACGACGCAGTCCTCGAATATGTCGGCGGTACAGTCAACGTCCCCTTCGGGTATCATCTCACGGAAGCGGACAGAATCGCCATAAACGAGTATATCGACAGCCTTTCGACAAAGGCAAGCATACGTTTTTCCGGCAGAAGCAAGAACTTTCGCAAGACGGACGAAAGCGTAATTTCTCCGCAGGACCCGTCAAAATTCAAGCTTATAAAGTCGAAGCTGCCGATGAAATCGGCGTTTAAGATCGGCGCCGGCGCGCTGACACACAAAAAATTCAGACTTGTGATGACGATAGTCCTTTCCGTCGTCGCGTTCACTCTTTTCGCGCTTGTCGATACCTTCAGTTCCTACGACCATATAAATACCTGCACGAATTCGATCATGGATTCCGATATTAATTATGCGTCGGTTAAGAAGTCGAAGCGTTACGGAGAGGGCGTTGACAGCTATTGGCGCTCATGGGGCTTCATGCTCAGCAGCGAGGAGATAGCGGAGCTTTCAAAGGACAGCGGAGTTGCGTTTAAGGGCGTGTATGTTCCGGACGACAGCATGAGCTTGGACGAATATACGGACACAAACAGCGAGCTGTACACAGAGAGCGACTATATGATCCATTCGACGTCTCTTTCCGGCTTTACTGAAATGACAAAGGACGACGTTGCTTCGCTCGGATATACGCTGGCGGCGGGAAAAATGCCCGAAAATTCAAGCGAGATAGCGATCACCTCTTACGTCTGCGAAACGTTTAAGATCGGCGGATACGTAACAACAACATCAAATTCGGACGGAAGCGTTTCGTCTAAAACGGAAAAGATCACATCCGAAGAAGATATGATCGGAAAAAAGCTCACCTTTGGCAATAAGGAATACACGATCGTAGGCGTTATTGATACGAAATTCGACCTGTCCAGATATAAGTCACTCACCGAAGAAAAGGAAAATAACTCTACCGCCGATAATCTTGTCGATTATTTGCTTTTCAATGAGCTTGGCTACGCGGCAAATTACAGCTTCAATAATCTTGCTGTACTTTGCGAGGGCGGCGTCGAAGAATTGATAGCAACCGGATATAAAACGATCCCGCTTGAATCTTCGTATATGAGTTTGTATTACGATTATTCGGACGATTATTATATTTCACTTGATCCGTACAGAATCGGCAAATACAGCGATCTCAATCTCGATCAGGTCATTTGGCTGGACGGAAAATCCCACGACAAGCTCGGTGAAAAGGAGGTTGTCGTAACGACTGACTGCATTTGGTCAAGCTTTCAGTTTATTGATACGTCCGTTGAGCCGACAGTGGGCGAGGACGGCGAGCTTATATTCGAAAGCGATTATTCGGCTTTGATCGACATGAAATTTTACGGACATTGCTATTACAGCGATCAATTCATGTCTTTGGAGGGTTATCGCGTCGTCGGCGTTATTGATAACATTAACGACACGCAAATGCTTCTCTCTCCGCAGAGCATATATGTTTGCGACGACCTTTACACGAATATGACTGCCGATGTCGAAGGCGAATTTGAGTTTGCGGTAGGAGTCATGCCCGAAAACCGCGGCGATATAAAGAAGCTTCTCGAATACTGCTACGACGAAACCGATGACATTCGTTTCCCCATGCAGAATTCCGTTACATACGAGCTTGATACAGTCAATGAGTCGCTCGAAATGCTTTCCGTAGTCTTTTTGTGGATCGGCGTCGGATTTGCAGTGTTTGCGGCGCTGATGCTTGCTAATTTCATTGCGCAAAGCGTCACGTATAAGAAGCGCGAGATTGGTATTTTGCGCGCGATCGGCTCAAGAAGCAATGACGTGTTCAGAATATTCTTCTCCGAAAGCTTTATCATCGCGATGATAAACTTTGTGCTTGCCGCTGTTGCGACGTTCGCTGCAACGGCGATCATCAACGGTATCCTCAGAGAGGAGATCGGTCTGCTCATAACGATCCTCTCCTTCGGTATCAGACAGATCCTTTTGATCTTTGCCGTTTCCATCTGTGTTGCGGCTGTTGCAAGCTTCTTCCCTGTTAAGAAGATAGCGTCCAAGCGACCCATTGACGCCATCAGAGGCAAATAAGTCCAAAAACAAAAAAGCTCTCTGCCCGGTCGCGGAGAGCTTTTTTATGCATTTGACGATTGAATTATTTTGCAATATGCGGTATAATAAATCCTATGCACAGACGACGAAAGGAAGGTGAGCTTTGAGATGAACGGGAAAAATAAGCTTAAAATGAAGCTGAAGCGCGAATTTTGCGAGCTTGACGTGCTTTTGCGCGCTATTCCGTCAACAGTTGTAACTCTTTTTGTCGTAAGCGTCATTTGCATGAATTTGCTTGCGAATAAAACGCTCGTTCAGCTCGATTGGATCGCGATAGACGGAGGCATCCTCATATCGTGGCTGTCGTTCATGTGCATGGATATGATCACGAAGCACTTCGGGCCGAAAGCGTCAAATCTTGTGTCGGTACTTGCGTCGCTCATCAATCTTTTGACCTGCCTTATCTTTTTTGTCGCAAGCGCGATCCCGTCGAACGCAGACGATTACAGCGCATTTGACGGCATTTTCGGCGGCACGTGGTTCATTTTGCTCGGAAGCACGACGGCGTTCCTTTTCTCCGCCGTTATAAACAATTCCGTGAATTGGCTCGTGGGAAAGGCTTTTTGCAAGGACCCGGACGGCAAGCTTGCGTATGCGGTGCGGTCGTACGTTTCGACGTTTGTCGGACAGTTTTTTGATAATTTCATCTTTTCCGTCATTGTTTTCGTCGTTTTCGCGCCGATATTTTGGGACGGCTTCAGTTGGACGGTACTCCAATGCAATACGTGCGCGCTGACGGGCGCTGTCGCAGAGCTTTTGATGGAGATCGCATTTTCTCCCGTCGGATACAGGCTTACGACGCGCTGGAAAGCGGAGAATGTCGGAAAGGAATACTTTGATTATATAAAAAAAGAAAGCGGGGAAAAGTAAAATGAAGGTGCTGATCACCGGTACATCGCAGGGAATCGGTAAGGCGATAGCGGAATATTTTTTGAAAAACGGGCATGATGTTTTCGGTATAGACAGGCAGGAAAAAAGCATAACCGATGAAAAATACACGCATTTTGTTTGCGACGTCCGCGATACGGAAAAGCTGCCGGAGCTCCGCGACGTCGATATTTTGATAAACAACGCCGGAACGCAAAACGAGGACGATATTGATATCAATCTCAAGGCACTCATAAACGTAACCGAAAAGTACGCAGTGCGTGATGGAATACGTTCCGTCCTCAATATCGGCTCGGCGAGCGCGCATACGGGCTCGGAATTTCCCGAATACTGCGCGAGCAAGGGCGGCGTCCTCGCGTATACGAAAAACGTCGCGATAAGAATCGCGAAATACGGCGCCGTGTGCAACAGTCTTGATCCGGGCGGTGTATTAACGCCGCTTAACGAATGCGTTATGAACGATCCGGAGCTTTGGGCGGAGATAATGGACGAAACTCCGCTGAAAAGATGGGCAATGACAGAGGAAATTGCGGAATGGGCGTATTTTTTGACTGTCACGAATAAGTTTTGCACCGGTCAAAACATCCTTGTGGACGGCGGCGAAGCGATAAATTACAATTTCGTCTGGAAGGAATGAGACGAAAAGCACCACACTAAATGATGATTGCTCCTGCGCATCACCGCGAGCTGTGGCGAGCGGCATCACTTGGCGAAGCAAGGAATCACTTTTGCGACAGCAAATACATCACAAAAAAACTCCCATAGGGAGACACTCCGTAAGGAAGTAAGTTGTCTCCCTTAGGCATTTGTAGTCAGTCAGAATGATTGAATTGTAGGTAAAATCAATCATATTGGAGGATTACAAAATGAAACAG
>CAZOMK010000009.1:0-20847 GCA_964580615.1 uncultured Lachnospiraceae bacterium
TTGCCGATCAGCTCAACAAAAAGCCCAATCAGATGACGGGCGGTCAGATGAAGCGTGTCGCTATCGCACGTGCACTTGTAAACGATCCGGAGATACTGCTTGCCGACGAGCCCACCGGCGCGCTTGACTCCGAAAACAGCGTTCAGATCATGGAGATACTCAAGGAGATCTCAAAGGATAAGCTTATCATCATGGTAACGCATAATCCCGAACTTGCCGAGCAGTACGCTTCACGTATAATCCGTTTGCTTGACGGTAAGATCATCGGGGACACGAATCCTTACGTTACCGATGAGGTGCCCGCCGAAAAGAACGAAAAGGGCAAAAAGAGCGGCTCCAAAAAGGGACGCTATGACAAGCATACCTCAATGAGCTTTTGGACGGCGCTTTCGCTCTCCAAAAACAATCTTTTGACAAAGAAAACAAGAACATTTCTTACCGCTTTCGCAGGCTCGATCGGTATTATCGGAATCGCGCTGATACTTTCGCTTTCAAACGGCATTAATATGTACATCAACCGCGTTCAGGAGGACACGCTTTCATCGTATCCGATAACGCTTCAGGCGGAATCGGTCGATATAAGCAGCTTGTTTGCTTCAATGAGCGGAGGCGGCGCGTCCGGCGAGGATGACAGCGGGCCTGTTAAGTCGGATGAGGAGCTCGGAGAATACGTCTACACGAATACGGCGCTGTACGATCTCATGAATTCGCTTAATTCGATAGAAACGACGACAAATAACCTTTCCGCGTTCCGCGAATACATCACAAAAACAGACGCGGACGGAAAAACTCCCATTTTCGATTATGCATCGTCAGTTATGTACAGCTATGACGTGCCGATGAACATCTACGTTGAGGACAAAAACGGAGATATAGTCAAGGCGGACGCAATGACTATGATGCAGAATATGATGTCGGCTGTTATCGGCTCCAACGGCGGCAACTCGCTGTTCGGCTCGGCAACGATGGTGTCCAACTTCTCCGATCTGTCTGTTTGGCAGGAGATGCTCCCCGCAAGTGAGGAGGAGAAAAACGATAAAAATATGCTCGTCTCGGAGCTGCTCACGGAGCAGTATGACGTTATTTGGGGAGAATGGCCGACTTCCTACGACGAGGTCGTTTTGATTGTAAACCGTAACAACGAGCTCGATGATATCGTGCTGTATACGCTCGGCTTGCTCACGACGCAGGAAATGGCAGATTCCTTCCTCGCGATGAACAAGGGCGAGATGATCTCGAATAATAACGGCCCTTGGACGTTTGAGGAGATCGCGTCAAGAAAAATGAAGCTCGTGCTTTCTGCGGATATGTTCGTTAAGGATGCGAAAACGGGCACGTATCTCGACCTTTCCGAAACAGAGCTCGGCGTTTCGACCCTTTATTCGAACGGACTTGAGCTGAAAATATCAGGTATCATAAGATCGAATCCGGACGCGCTTTCGACTGCCATGGCAACGGGCATCGGATATACGACTGCGCTGACAGAATATTTGATAGACAAGACAGCGTCAAGCGAAATCGTTAAGGAACAGCTCGCAAATCCCGAAATTGATGTTATTACGGGACTTAAATTCCCGGACGAAAACGCCGAAAAGCCCACCGAGGACAAGATCAAGGCGGCTGTTTCCGAGTATCTTGCATCGGCGTCCGTCTCCGACAAGGCGATGATATATACCTCCGTTGTGTCCGTCCCGACAGATGAGTACATTGAGACAGTCAAGGCGCAGTATATGGCAAATCTTGACCGCGCCGCGATTGAAGAAATGGTAAAGACGGAGTATCCCGAATATGAGTCGATGATCTCCGATATCGACGATGAGACCTTGTTTGCCTATGTCGAAGAAATGATCGTTGAAAAGGTCAAGGAAGAATATGCGGCAACGATAAAGGAAACGCTCGGTGCGATGACGACGGAAATGCTTGCCGGAATGCTCGATCAGCTTGAGCTTACCGCCGCAAATTATCAGCTTATTTACGAAGAATACGTTCCCTCCGATATAAGCTCTTCCACATACGAAGAAAATGTCGAGCGTCTGGGCATCGTCGATAAGGATTCGCCCTCCGCGATATACATTTACGCCGCAACCTTTGCGGATAAGGATATGATCGCGGACGTTATAGCAAATTACAACACCACTGTTTCCGATGAGGATAAGATCAACTATACGGACTATGTTGCGCTGCTCATGTCGTCGATCACAACGATACTGAACGCGATCACGTATGTTCTTATCGCGTTTGTTGCTATATCGCTTGTCGTTTCCTCAATCATGATTGGAATAATAACGTATATTTCGGTGCTCGAACGCACGAAGGAGATCGGTATTCTTCGCTCGATCGGAGCTTCCAAGCGCGATATCAGCCGTGTATTTAACGCGGAAACGCTTATCGTCGGCTTTATTTCCGGCGCGATCGGCATCGGCGCAACGCTTTTGCTCTGCTTCCCGATAAATTGGATCATCCGCGCGCTGACCGATATAAACAATCTCGGCGCACAGCTTCCGTGGCAGGGCGGCGTGATACTTGTTATAATCAGCATGGCGCTTACGCTTATCGCGGGACTTATTCCGGCACATCTTGCCGCAAAGAAGGATCCCGTTATAGCGCTCAGAACAGAATAATTTGCATGAAAAAAGGCGGGGTGACCCCGCCTTTTTCTTTTGCTTTTTTACTTGAAAATGTAACTGTAATAGTCGTTTTCGAGTATTCGGTACGAATATTTTCGTTTTGTTGACACAATGGAGCTCATCTGCTTTACGTAA
This sequence comes from uncultured Lachnospiraceae bacterium, assembly GCA_964580615.1. GTDB lineage: Bacteria > Bacillota > Clostridia > Oscillospirales > CAG-272 > DTU064. The sequence goes on from CAZOMK010000009.1 coordinate 2,763, forward strand.
GCGTCGATGGCGTCGGCGTTTACCGTTACCCCCTCGGCGGGAGTGAATTTCTTCGTCACCGTGTTATACGAGCCGAAGGCGTTGATGAAGTTCCAGACGGGATAGCCGCTGTCGCAGTTGAGGATGACGAGCGGATCCGTTGTTGAGTTGAGGTCTGTTCCCATGAGCAGACGTGAATCGTAGTCAACTCCGAAAAGATTGAGCACTGTCGGGATCAGATCGAGCGACGAGCAAGGCTTTGTGATATGAACGGGCTCCTCCATATCCGCGCACCAAATGACGGCGCCGTTGCGGAACAGGTCGAAGTTACCGTGGAGATTGTCGATCGGCAGCCCGTAAAGCTCGGACAGCTCCTCGTCAGACATCGCGTAAGGATAGTGATCCGCGCTCATGACAAATACGGTGTTTTCAAGCTCGCCCGCTTCTTCAAGTCGCTGCACGAGATAACTGAGCATATCCTCCACCTCAAGCTGGCAGGCGATGTAAGCCTTTACGTTGTCGCAATAGTCGAGATGCTCGACTCTCGAACGGTTCTTTTTCGCCATGTTATTTCCGACAAAGGTGTAGTTTGCGTGACCGCTGACAGTCATGTAATATGCGTGGAAGGGCGCGTGATCAATGTAATAATCAATCGTTTGCTCCGCCATTTCGCGGTCGGAGCGCGGCCATGACGACGTCAGATTGTCAAGCCCGTTACCGACGGCGAGATATTTTTTATAGCCGAAGTTGGGGTGGGATTTATCACGTCCGTAATAGGTGTATGTGTGATTGTGGAACGCATAGACAGTGTAGTCGAGCTTGTTGAATACATTGCCGAGCGTAAAGGGCCATTTGTTATCGGCGCTCATCTCAAGGCATTTTGCCGAGTTGTAGAACAGACCCGTCAAGGAAACGTACTCTCCCGTTGCCGTTGAGCCGCCCCAAAGCGATGTGTAGAAGTTTTCGAGGACGAAGCCCTCGTTCATCATCTTGTAGAGCGTGGGGAAGAGCTCCTCCGAAACGCACTTGTAGGAAAAGCCCTCAAGCGTCAGATAAATGAGGTTCTTACCCTCGAAAAGACCGGTGTATTCGTTCTTTTTCGTCGGTGTGAGCGACGAAAAATACTCATGCATCTCGCGTATCGTGTCGTTCTTTTCGTTTGCGATGAGGGAATCGAAGTCAATGTCGAGGACATTGTTTCCGTATACGACGGGCGGCTGTGGAGCGTCCGTGTTCGGCGGCTCCACCGTTTCGCCGTTTGAGTCCGTTTCGGGCGGAATCGACGACGTATCATCCTTTTTTGTCGTAACAAAGGGATTGAGATTACTGTCAATGCCGATAACGTCATCTTCCTTTGTGTTTGCGTCAGGCTGACCGAAAATGAGATACTTGATGTCAAGACGTGTCGTTGTCATGATACCGAAGTAGTCAACGCTCGACGTTGCGGAGAAGGTGTTTTTGTAGTTGTATTCCGCGTCGTCGTTGGAGACGATGGCGGCAACGGCTGTAAGATGGAACATCAGCGCAAGGCAAAGCAGTATAAGCTTGACCCTGAGTGGAGTTGCAAGTGCGGGCGCCTTTTTCTGACCGAAAATGAGGTAAAGCACAAAGGGTGCGAGCAGGAGGATCAGAGTGAACCAATTCCGGGCGATGCAGGCGAGCGCTTCACGCCAGAACTGCGTAACATCTCCCGCAAAGCCGATCGTGGACCATTTGAAATAATCCCTGAACTGCTGGAAGTACACGAGCTGAACGCAGAAAAGGATCGAAATAAAGCCGCTTAATACGTATACGATGTATTTGTTGATCTTGTTCAGGAACAGAGTCGAGAAAAACGTCAAAAGACAGCCGATCGAAAGGGAAAACATCGTAATGTGGAAAAGCGCGCCGGAGCCGGCCGAATTTTTTGTCGAGATTCTTATTGCGATGTAAAATACGATTTCAAGATAGAGGATGAGCGCGGGGAAGAAGTACAAAAACGCGCGATTGCGGCGCAACGGATTTTTGCGTTTTCCGCGCGTCTGTTGATTTCGCGGAGCCCCGGAACGCTGTACGGGGGCGCGTTGAGGAACTCTTTGCGGGCCTCTTGCGGTTGTGGGGTAATTGTTCATATATCAAAGCTCCGTAACTTAAATGTGTTATACTTGATTTCAATTAACAGTATATCACATTATTCGACATATAATCATTTTTATTTTGTTAACAATAATTATTATTTGGGTATTCCGACGGAAACTGTAGCAAGCAGATCAGAGGAGGAGAGCGTGTCGAGGTTCATGAGCAAGAGCAGCTCGTCGTAGCCGCCGTTTTCGAGCTTATCGTAAAGACCGCTTCTGAGGAAGCGAGGGTCGGTCATTTCGATATCGAAATGGAGCGCCAAAAACGGAACGACCGAATTGGCAAAGCTGTCGTTGAGGATCAGAAGCTTCGGCCTTGCCTCGTCTGTGTTTTTTGTTATTGTAACGCCTGCGTTTGTGCCGGAAAGGAAAAGCGAATACTTATCCTTTTTCGAAAGGTATGAAAGATCGTAAAAGCCGGAGATCTCCGAGCCATTATCTATAATATGAACGGTATATGCTTCATCATCCGTGCTTCGCCAAAGAATTATTTCGTCGGGCGAGATGCCGGCTGTTGCGGAGGCAGACCAGGTCGTGCCGTAAAAATCATCCGTGACTGTTTCTTTTGTGAAATAATCGCGCGGATACGGCTCAAAGCCCCATTTTTCGGCAAGCGCAAGATATATAAGATATGCGCCGTCCGTTGTGATGTGATGATCCGTTCTGTAATATATATAATCGCCGGATTCGGACGCTGCAGTTAGGGGCGAATAAAGATCGACTGACTCAAGCGAATGCTTGCGGCAGATCTCGTCGATTTGCGCGGGAGAGACGACGGAAGCGGCGGACACCGACGAGGGAAGCAGATGCGAGAGCGCGTCGAGCTTACGCGGAGCGATCGCAACTGTTATTTTTTTGTTCGACAGAGCGGAATTCAGCTCTGAAAGAGATGAAAGATTGGCGTTGACCATATCGAAATCGGCGTTTAGACGGTCTATCATGTAGCCTTGCTCGAAATCGTAGAAGATGCCGTTATTTTCGTGCTTTCCGAGCATAAGCTCCGATAATCCCTTTACGTTGATGAAAAATCCGCGCAGCGGAAATTGATCGGAGAAATAATCCTTGATCTCCTCCGTCAGCTTGCCCGAAACGAGTGAATCAAAAGAAAATTCGGGCGCCGAGGTAAGCACACGGTTTTCGTTTTCGGACATTTCCTTGTCGGGCAAGATGAAAAATGCCGCGGAAAAGCCGAAAATAAAGACTGCTGACAGTATGACAATTATAAGCGATGATACTTTTGTGCTTGTTTTCATGTAATTTTAGCCTTTCGGTCAGAATCGGAAGTATAGGAACGGATGATATGAGGACGAAACGAGATATGCACAGCAAAGTCCGAGTGTAAGCATACCGAGCGCGTCGAGAATGATCCGTCGAGCTTCGCTTTTGCACGCAAATTTATCGGCAAGTTTTTTCGGCAGAGGCGTCGAAGCGAGGATAAGTATCGAAAGGAAGGGGAGGGTACGTGTGATATCGTAAAGCTCCACGCCGGAAAAAGCGCCGTTTTTGCCGAGCATCGCGCCGATGTAGGAGAACACGTCTCCGAGCTCGTCAAATGAGAAGAGCACCCAGCCGAACATGACGGCGAGCATAGTGAAAAGATGGCGCAGTGCGGAGGGGATCTTTTCGAGACGTGCCTTGCCGACAGCCTTTTCAACGGCGAGGAGGACAAAGTAAAAGAGTCCCCAAAGCACGAAATTCCAAGAATCGCCGTGCCAAAGTCCGGTCAAAAGCCAAACAACGAGCATATTGCGGTATTGGATCAGAAGTCCGCGTCTGTTTCCGCCGAGCGGAATGTAAACGTACTCGCGGAACCATGTTGAAAGCGAGATGTGCCAACGTCTCCAAAATTCGGTGATGCTTTTTGAAATGTAAGGATAGTTGAAATTTTCGAGAAATTCAAAGCCGAGGATCCGTCCGAGACCGATCGCCATGTCGGAATAGCCGGAAAAGTCAAAGTATATCTGTGCGGTACGCATGATTATACCGAACCAAGCGTAAGCGGCGGAGGGCGAGTCGGACTGCGTGACCGTCAGCCAAAGCTCGCTTGCCATGTCTGCGAGCAGAACCTTTTTCGCAAGACCGACAATGAAAATGCGAACGCCGGAGGCGGCGCTGTCAAGCGTGACGGTACGTTTTTTCAGCGCATCCGCGACCTCGCGGTATTTTACTATGGGGCCGGCGATAAGCTGAGGAAACATCGTTACGTACGCGCCGAAGTCGATGGGGTTATTCTGTTTTTCGGTGTCCCCGCGATAAACGTCAATTACATACGAGAGCGCTTGGAACGTGTAAAACGATATGCCGATGGGAAGCTCCACGTTGAGTTCGGGCAAAAACGGGAGCAAAAAACGTAAATTATCCGCGATGAAATTGTAATATTTGAAGAAAAAGAGTATGCCCAGATTGAACACGCACGCAAGCACGAGCAGGGCCTTTGTGCTTTTGCCCGCTTCGCGCCTGACTCCTATTGCATATCCGAAAGCGTAATCGGCAAGGATGGTGACGGCCATGAGCAGGACGTAAACAGGCTCACCCCATGCATAAAAAACAAGGCTGACAAGGAAAAGCACAGCGTTGCGCCATTTTATCGACGGGATGCTGTAATATAAAATAAGCGTAATCGGCAGATACGCGAACAAAAATTCAAGACTTGAAAATACCACGGAACAAAACCTTTCTTATAAAGCTGTAGCTTACATATTATACAACGCTTTTGAAGATAAATAAAGTCAAAAAGTGTTTTTTCGAAAAAGAAAATCCCGACATAGATAAAAATGTCGGGATCTTTGATTTATTATGCGTTTTCGTCGGAGGGGACGACGGGAAGCTCAAACCAGAATGTGCTTCCGACGCCGAGCTCGGATGAAACTCCGAAGCGTGCGTTATGGAGAAGCAGTATCTCCTTGACGATGGAAAGTCCCAAGCCGGAGCCTCCGGCGCCGCGGCGATGAACTTTGTCGAGCTTGTAGTACCTGTCCCAAATCAGCGGCAGATCCTCCTCCGCGATTCCTCCTCCGAAGTCGGAAACGGAGACGCGAACGGACGCGCCGCTAAGCTCCTCCTTGACGATAACGGTCTTATCGTCGCCGGTATAGGAAACGGCGTTCCCGATCAGATTATATATGACCTGAAGCAAGCGCGTCGGGTCGCCCGAAACGTAAATTTCGCCGTCCGTGAAAAGCTCGATCCGATAGCCCTCCGGTGAGTAGAGCTTTTTCATGCGATTTGCCGTCGTTTCGAGCGCATTTGTGAGATTTACGGTGCAGAACGTAACGGCGGAATCGCCTTGACGTATCCTCGAAAGCTCCAAAAGATCTGATACGAGCGTTGAAAGCCGCTTTGTTTCGTCTATGACGACCTGCATATTTTCTGGTGTGTTTTCGCCCGGAATATCGCGCATCATTTCGGAATAGCCCTCGATGAGAGTCAGCGGCGTTCTGAGATCGTGAGAAACGTTTGCGATGAGCTCCTTTTGCATATTATCGACCTTGGACAGCTCCGACGCGGCGTAGGTCAGCGTGTCGGACAGCTCCTCAAGCTCCTTATAGCTGTGACGAACCTTTGACCTGTCGAATCGGCAACGTGTAAGCTCCTTCGCCTCGCGATTGACGTCCGCTATCGGCGCCGCTATACGGTGCGTCAAAATATATGCGAATATAACGGCGATCACGACGGTTACAAGCGAGATCCAAATGAGCATTATACGCAGCGTTTTGACTGTTGCGGTTACTGGCGTCATGGCGCAGTTCAGGAAGATGACTCCGTCGGAGCCGTCCTCAAACGAGACGACTTTTGTATAAATCAAACTGTCGGGAAGCTTTGAATTTGAAAGCTTGTCATTGCCGGACTGCGCCGCAGTGTTGAAGCCGCCGAGCGGGATCCGCGTTGTCTTTATTCCGTCATCGGTGCGCTTCGCACGCACGTAAAGCTTGGAGAGCTCATCGGAATCGACGTTGTGGATAAGGCACGCGCCCTCGACGTGAACGGAGCTTACCGGTGTTGCTTTGTTATTCTTGAATTTGAAGATGTAGATGCAGATCTCGTGCTCATGCGAAAGATAGGTTGCCTTTTCGTCGAGCGCGTCCGAATCAAGGACTGCTTCAAGCGAGCTTGCCGTTGACGCGAGACGATCGGTGACTATCGTGCTGTAGATCTTGTCTAAAAGCAATGTCTGAAAGATCCAAAGCGAGCCCAAAATTATGGCGGCGAAGATAAGTAAGCTTATGAGAATGCGACGCTTAATGCTTGCATTTGAGCGGTTGAGGCTTAAATCCTTCATATCAGTTTGTGTCGAATCTGTATCCGACGCCGCGCAGGGTGACTATATGAGACGCATAATCGCCGAGGGAGCGGCGCAAGAGCTTTATGTGCGTGTCGAGCGTTCTGTCGTCGCCGAAGAAATCGTAGCCCCAAACGTCGGAGATGAGCTTTTCGCGGGACAGGGCGATGTTTCGGTTTTTGAGCATATAGAAGAACAGGTCGTACTCCTTTGGGGACATATCGACCTTTTCGCCGTTGATGTAGACGATTCGCGCCGTGAGATCGGCAACAAGACCTCCGAGCTCGATGATCTCGTGACCGTCCGTATCAGATGCGGATCTTTGCGCCGAGCCGACTCGCTTCAAAATTGCATTGACGCGAAGCATAAGCTCCTTCGGTGAAAACGGCTTCACGACGTAATCGTCGATTCCGAGCTCAAAGCCGTTGATCTTGTCGTATTCCTCGCCTCTTGCCGAAAGCATGATTATCGGCACGGACGAGAATTTGCGTATTTCGCGGCACGCCGAAAATCCGTCAAGCTCCGGCATCATTATATCTATTATTACGATATCGTAGCTTTCGCTGCGGCATTTTTCGATTGCCTCCATTCCGTCCGCTGCCTCATCGGTGGCGTGACCTTCAAATGCGGCGTATTTTGCGATCATTCTGCGTATCATTTCCTCGTCATCGACGATGAGAATTTTGTACATACGGTAAATCCTTTCGTTATAGGCGTTACAATTGATATTATATAGCTGTTTTTTGCCGAAATCAAGTGAGGATATCGGCATATCATGCCGATATCCTCGATTTTGTGTTATTCGGTGAAGGATACGCCTTCTGTTTCGTTGATGCGTTCGTAGCAGGTGAGAGTTACTGTGCTGTAACGACCGTTTCTGACGATAACCGCCGTGAGCGTGTCACCGACCTTGTGCGATTTAAGGATCGCTTTGATATCGGCGTAGCTTGTTATCTCGACGTCGTCGATCTGAGCGATACGGTCGCCGTTTTTAAGGACGTCATCGTTGAAGCCCTCCTCCGCGCTGTAAACGTAGAGACCGAGAGAGTTTACTCTGTAATACGTTGCTTTTGAGTAGGAGTCGATTTCGATGACGCTGATCCTGAGCGATGTTCTGCCTCTTACGTAGCCGTATTCGAGAATTTCGTTTGCAACGTAAATGACGTCGTCCATCGGGATGGCGAAGGCGAGCCCCTCGATTCCGCTGTCCGAATATTTTGCGTTTACTATGCCCACAAGCTCTCCTGCGAGATTGAACATACCGCCGCCCGAATTGCCGGGGTTAACTGCGGCGTTCGTCTGAAGAAGGTTCATCGTTTCGTTTCCAACAGTGATTTCGCGGTCAAGCGCGCTGATGATGCCGTTTGTGACTGTTCCGCCGAGCGTTCCGAGCGGATTTCCGATTATAACGATCTCCTCGCCGACAGCAAGACCTGAGCTTGTGCCGATTTCAGCGGCGACAAGACCCTCAGCGTCGATCTTGAGCACTGCGATGTCGGTGTCGGTGTCTGTGCCGACAAGCTTCGCCTCGTATTCGTTTCCGTTTGAAAGGCGGACTGTGATCTTGTCCGCAACACCGTAGGAATCATCCTCGATGACGTGATTGTTTGTGAGAAGATAGCCTTGCTCGTCTATGATGACGCCGCTTCCGGCGCCCTCGGTGTAATAGAAGCTGTCAACATTGGCGAATTCCGTTGTAATCTCGACTACGGAATCGGCAACCTTGGTCACAACGTCTGCGATCGTGCCTTTTTCCTTTGTTCCGAGCGAATCCGGAACGAGAACAACGCCCGTTGACGGATTTACAGTGCCGGACGAGGACTGCTGATCGTTCGACGAATTGCCTCCGAACTGACTGCCGCCGTTGTTTTCGGCGGGAGCTTGCGAATCGGTCAAATGCATTGCGATGAAGTATCCGCCGAGGCCGGCGCCTCCCGCAAGCAAGAGCATTGCAAGAAAGATCGAAACGATCGCAAGAACTGTCTTGGCGGAGCTTTTCTTCTTTGCCGCTGCCGCCTCCGTCGCGTATGTGTACGAATACTGCACGGGAGTGTGTGTGTAATTTGAGGACGGGGAGCTTCCGTTGCTTCCTATGCCTGTGTTTTTCTTGTTCATTCCGAAGGAATCGGGCGTGTTGCCGGACGAGTCGCCGTCCTTTCCTTCGTTAAAAATATATTCTGCCATAATGTGCTCCTTTCGTTGTATTTTGAGCTGAAATATAATGATTAAGCAAAAAGTGCTTGTTTTTATGTTGTGAATAGATTATAATTTTCTTATGTGACGGTTATATGATGCTTCGCGAAAAATTCTTTGAAATTTGAGCGTCTCAAAATACGATCTGTCTCGCAAGATCGGCGGCACTGCCTCCGACGCATAATAATTATTGAACAAAAAGGGTACGGTAACAAAATGAAGCTTAATTACAAACGCACTGTGTTCGTTGGCTTTGCTTTTTTTCTGATCTGCGCTTTCTGGCAGGCATACGACAGCATCATCCCGAAGATATTGACGGATAAATTCGGTCTTTCGCAGACTTGGAGCGGCTTTGTCATGGCGATAGACAACATATTCGCGCTGTTCATGCTCCCGCTTTTCGGTATGCTTTCGGACAAATGCAAAAGCAAGCACGGCAGACGCACCCCGTATATATTTATCGGTACGATAGCGGCAGCCGTCGCATTCCTCGGACTTTCCTTTGCGGACAATATGCAGCTCACCAATCTCGGTGACGCCGCAAAGATCAACGACGAGACGGCACTTTCCGTGCTCTATGATCACGAATATTCAAAGGAGCTTACGACGCCGGACGGCGAAAAATTCGACGTTAAGGCGATATTCGACAGATCCGAGTTCTTGCAGATCAAGACGGACAGCGTTTATGTGCTCGGAGAGAACGGAAAATATTCGTCTGCGACCGAAAAAAGCGACGACGGCATAAACCCCTATGTTCAGTTTGTTTCACCTATGAGACAGGCTTACGCGTGGGAGACAACTCTTGAAAATCCCGTGACTCTTGTTTATTTTATGGTGCTTTTGCTCCTTACGCTTATTTCGATGGCAACCTTCCGCACCCCCGCGGTTGCGCTTATGCCCGACGTTACAGTAAAGCCGCTTCGCAGTAAGGGTAACGCCGTCATAAATCTTATGGGCTCCTTCGGCGGAATACTTATACTTGTTGTCGGTATGGTGCTCGGAACGGGCAACGCGGAAAACGCGCTTATGCCGTATACGGTATTTTTCGCAATAGTTGCGGGAGTTATGCTTGTTGCGCTTCTCATTTTTATGCTTACCGTCAACGAGCCGAAGTTCGTGACGGAAATGCACGAGGAGAGCAAGCGCCTCGGCATTGATTCGGAATCGGACGATGACGACGAAAACGGCGGCGACGAAAAGCTGTCGCGCGCCGAATTCCGTTCGCTCATTTTGATACTTGCATCGGTCGTTTTGTGGTACTTCGGATATAACGCCGTAACGTCAAAGTATTCCGTTTACGCAAGCGAGATCCTTCATCTTGACTACAATCTTACGCTTATCATCGCGCAAGCGGCGGCTATCATCGCATACATTCCCGTCGGCGTGCTTTCGTCCAAAATCGGACGCAAAAAAGCGATCCTTGCCGGTGTTTTCATGCTTGCGACAGCGTTCTTTACGGCATCCTTCATGCGAGAGGGCAGTCCCGCGCTTTTGATGAACTGTATGTTCGCACTTGCGGGAATCGGCTGGGCAACGATAAACGTAAACAGCTTCCCGATGGTGGTGGAGCTTTCCAAAAACAGTAACGTCGGAAAATATACGGGCTTTTACTACACCGCGTCAATGGCGGCGCAGACGATCACGCCCATTTTTTCGGGCGTGTTCCTCGACATCAAGATGACGACGCTTTTCCCGTACGCGACTGTTTTTGTCGTGCTTTCGCTCGTTACGATGCTCTTTGTACGTCACGGCGACAGCAAGCCTAAGGCAAAGACCTCGATCGAGGCGTTCGCGGACGTTGATTAAAATATGACAGCAGCAGTAATTATCGCCGCCGTGCTTTTTTGCGCGGCGGCTGTGTATGTATATTTGACAGCGGGACGCTTTAAGCGCCCTGCGGCGCCGTATTTTTACGGCGCGCTGTTCGCTCATCGCGGACTTCATTCGAACGGAATACCCGAAAATTCACTTCCCGCATTTGAAGCGGCTGTCAACGGCGACTACGGTATCGAGCTTGATGTGCATTTGACGGCAGACGGCGAGCTTGTCGTGCATCACGATGACGGCATCAAGCGTTTGACGGGCGAGGACGGCAAAATATCGGAAATGACGGCGGCGGAGCTTACGTCAAAGAAGCTTTGCGGAACGGAATATTCGATCCCGCTTTTTTCAGACGTGCTTTCGCTCGTCGGAGGACGAGTACCGCTTGTCGTTGAGTTGAAGCGACAGCCGACGGCAGATCCGGCACCGCTCTGCGAGCGTGTTTTTGCCGCGCTCGACGCTTACAAAGCAGAGACGGGCGGCGAATATTGCGTTGAATCGTTTAACCCGTACGTTGTAAAATGGTGCAGACTTAACAGAAGTGATGCTTTCCGAGGTCAGCTTACGGAAGCGTTTTATTCGCGCGGCAAAAAGACGAAGATCATGTATATGATGGAGAATTTGCTCATAAATATACTCGGACGCCCCGATTTTACGGCGTATAACGTTAAGGACAGGGCAAATTTTTCGCTTCGCGTATGGGGAAAGCTGTATTCGGCGCCGATCGCGTTTTGGACTGTCCGCAGTCAGGAGGAGCTTGACTCCGCTGTCCGCGAATACGGCGACAAGGTCGCGATAATTTTCGAGGGCTTCATACCCGACGAAGGTGTCTGTCGGAGGCGCGCAAAATGACCGAATCAAGGAAGCTTGCGCTTGTAAGAGCCGTGTCTGCCGTTTTGCTGCTCACGCTGACTGTCGGCGTTATAAGCTATGCGAAAAAAATGCGTATTTTGAAGATCAAGGCTTCGAATTCGAGGCTGCCGTATCTGTACAGTGACGATGGAATGCAGGGCGTTTTGATGCCGCAGGATACGGCGACCGATATCTTCGTTCAGCTCGGTCTTTATGACAAGAAATACGATATCGACGCGGGATTTATCGATTTTTGCGTCGAAAACGAGCAAATCAATCTCGATGGAACCTTTCTGACGGCGCTCAAATCGCGTCTTGAATCGGGCAGATACAGCGATGACGTTTGGGAGGCGCTGACGGGGTACACCTTTTCGGTGCTTTACGACATTTACACCGGCGCCGTCGAGCGCGGCGAGGTTGACGTTATCGGAGACGTGTTCGATCAGAATAAAACATCGGTGTCGCTGTTCGGCATGAGTGATCGGACGTCGGACACCTCGACATTTCCCTTCGCGGGCGAGCTGGCGGAGCTGGTGCAAAAGACGAATGTGATCTTTGAGGTCGGATCGGAAACGAGATTTTTCATTTCCGGCGGCTTGAAGCTTGCATTTTGCCGCGAAGCGGAAAACGTCACCGAGGCGAAAAAAGTCTGTGATATCGTCATTGCGGAGGCGCAGACGGAGACGGATGCCGCGATCTTTGCCGAGGTCGGTGCGGACGTTGTTTTTGTGACGTCGGAGGAGACCCGCGCGGAATATATCGGTGACTGTACTGTTTTGTACGGCGTCGGCGAAATATCGAGTCAAAGCTCGATATTTGCGACTGTTACGCTTGCAGTCGGAATGGATCCGATCGTAAGGCTGTACCCGTGCGTTTTATCCGACGGAAAAGCAGTCCTTGCGGATGAAAACGCGAGGTCAGAGCTCATCGCGGCGGCAAATGCTCTTTCCGAAACCGCCGTTATCGACGAAAACGGAAGAATAAAATATAAATAAGTTGTGATTTTAAGAATCATGATGAAAAGTTTATGATTTTGTTGACATAATGTTAATGTGATGCTATAATTAATTAAAATAATTGAGTGGTAATTCCGCTTTTGCGGACCTTTCGGAAGATCGTCGATGCTTAACTTAAATGAAATTTCCTTTTCATACGGAAAGAAAAAGATAATCGAAAATTTATCGTTTTCCGTTGCGCCGGGCGAGTGTGCGGTGCTTGCGGGCTCCAACGGGTCGGGTAAGTCAACGGCGCTTTCCGTTATCGCGGGGATATTGAAGCCGACGACGGGCACTGTCCGCGCAAACGGCAGGATCGGTTACGTTCCGCAGGGAACGGCTTTGCTTGAGGACGCGACAGTCCTTGAAAATCTCAAATTTTTCGCGTCATTGTCACACGGCGAAATACCGGAAAAGCTTCCGTTTTCCGTTGAGCGATATTTGAAAAAGAAGGTCTCGCGGCTTTCGGGCGGCATGGCAAAGCAGGTCAGCATTGCGTGCGCTCTTTTGGGCGATCCGGACATTATCCTGCTCGACGAACCGTGTGCCGCGCTCGACATTTCATTTCGCGACGAAATGATAGCGCTTGTTTGCGAATTGAAGGCGCAGGGCAAGGCGATAGTGTACGTCGGACATGATCCGTCGGAGTTTTACCCGTTTTACGATAAGCTTGTTTTGCCGGGAGCTTCCCGCATCGTGCTTACTCGCGACGTCGATGACGCCGAGGCGAACACGGAGGAGAGCTTCATTCGGTTTTACAAAGAATACATAAAATCATACCCACAAGGAGACATCTGATCATGGGAAAGAAAAAAATCATTGCCATAGTTGCGTGTGCTTTGCTTGCGTGTGTTGTTCTCGGCGTCATCATCAACGCCGCTGTAATGGCAACGCCTAAGAACACAATCGAAAATGCAGTTGAAGAAAGCTTCAAGGCAGCAAAAAAGTCCGATGACGCAAAGTTCATCGACAAGGTGCTGAACGGCGGAAGCATTGAGGTTTCCGCAAATCTTGCGAAGCTTATGGAAAATATGGGCGCTGAGGACGCTCCCAACATGGACTTTGCCGCAAAGTATTATTTTGATATTTCGGCGGCAGAGATGGCTCTCAGCCTTGTTGCGTCCATGGACAGCGAGTCCTTGCTCGACGCTCTCGTTTACATGAGCGACGAAAAGTTCGCGCTTTCCTCCGAGGCTCTTCTCGGCAAGGACGCGTACGGTATCGTTTTCAAAGATCTCGAAAAGAATTTTGACAATTCCGAATTCGGTCCGGACGGCGAATATTCCCTCGGAATCGGATTTGAGGAGATCGCGGCTGTGCTCAAGGCATACGAAAGCGCTTCGAATCCTCCCAAGGATCTCGAAAAGTTCGTTGACAAGACGATGGATATCGTCGATGACATCTACACTGTTGTCATTAAGTCCGTTCTGAAGCACGCAGAGGTTGACAAGACAAGCGGAACGATTTCTTGCGCCGGCAAGGACGTTAAGACAAAGGATCTCACGATCGAGCTTAACGGCGAAGCTGTTTCACTCATTCTTGCCGATGTTTATGATTATCTTGCAAATGATAAGGATCTCAATAAGTACCTCACCAAGGAGCTTACCGAGTTCGCTCCCTCACTTGTTGATTATTTCTACGGTGCGGCGTTTGCGGGAATTGCAGGTGTCGCAAGACCCGAACTTCCCGACGCTGAAAATCCTTGGGACTATACCGACGGTGTTGTCGGCTATGCCGAGGACGAGGATGAAGATGCGGGTGCAGACATTGATGAAGCCGACATGGAGGAGCTTATCGAGGACGCCAAGACGGAGCTTGTTGAATCCATCGAATCCGCTGTCGAGCAATTCTACGACTCACTTGAAGACGTGGACATCGACGATCAGGTTGAGGAATGCGCTGATGCTCTTGAGGATTTCAAGGCTGAGATCGTTCTTCACATTAACAAGAAAAACAGCCAAATCATCGGAGTTGACGTTTCCGCAGAGCTTGATGGAAATGACCTTGTTGACGTTTCCGTTGTTTGCGGCCCCGATTGGGACGAGATTACAGAGATCTCCATAAAGGCTACTGTTGACGGCGTTAAATTGTCCGCTTCTTATGAGGTTTCCGAAAATACAAAGAAGGTGTACAGCGCCGATATCAAGGTTAAGCAGGATTCCGATACGATCGCGAAGATCAGCATAAGCTGGGATAAGAAAGAGGGCGATCTTAAGGTCAAGGCTTCCTCTAACGTTTTCTTCGGCGCAAACGAAGTTGTATTCAAGGGTAACCTCAAGGCTTCCTCCAAGGAATTCACTCTCGTGCTCGATAAGTTGACTGTCGGTGAGCAGAAAACAGACCTTTGCGAGGTCACGATCACTGTAAAGACAAGCGACAAGATGCCCGATCCCGGCAAGGTTAAGGATATTCTTACACTTTCAGCAGATGATTTCGAGGAAATCAGGGAATCCGTTGAGGAAGCGATAACATCGCTTTCTGAGGATCTTGGAGATGTTTTCGGCGGTCTTATATCCGGCGGCGGTGATATTGACGATATTTTCGGCGGAGATTCTTCATGGGACGAAGAAACTGTATCCCCCGATGTTGATTGGGATTTCTGATTTTTGATCACGAAGCTTAATTGAAAAAAGAAAGCCGAGCCGATTTTCGGCTCGGCTTTTTCGGTGAATTTATGTTTAGACGAGATCTTACCTTGTTCGGAAAATGTATACTGTCCGGCATCGCGGTGACTGTTGTGCTTGCGATGCTTTTTGCCGTTGCCGCAGGACTTATAATCGACCGCTCAAAGGATGTTTTTACGCCTGTAAAGGTAGCCGTTGTCGATGATGACGACTCACTTTACAGCCGTATAATCATAAATATGGTTAAAAATCTCGGATATATTTCGAATCTGCTTGAGCTTGAGCGAGTTGATGCGGATGATCCCGAAGCCTTGACGGAGCAGGGCTACGCCGCCGTGATCGTTTTGCCGCAGGGCTATCTTGACGATATCCTGTCGGCGCACGTTTCGGGCGGCTCTGTCATCGTTTCGTCTTCGCTCGGCGTCGGACGCGAGATAGTGATGTCCGTTGCGCGCTTCGGCGAGGTAATGCTCGCAGCGGGACAAAACGGCACGTTTTCGGGACTTTATCTGATCAAGGATTACGGACTTCCCGCAAGCGTGCGTTCCGATTATCTTGATGAGGTCAATCTTACGCTTGTGAACGAGGCGTTTGAAGCACATGACAAATACGTTTCGATAAAGACGCTTGATTACGAGGGGACGGGAATGTCGCTTGAAGCGTACTACGCCGTCTGCTGGCTCACACTGCTCGCGATGATGCTGTCCATCTTCTTCATTTCGCTTTACACAAGAGATCTTACGCGTCCGATCCTTTGCAGAATACGCGCGAGCGGCGCGAATGTATGGGATTTTTGGCGTTGGAAGCTCGTTTTCACTTTTGCTTTTCGGCTGCTGCTCGTCTGCGTCGCGATTTGGGCGATCTCGCTTTTCGACGTGACCGAATTCGGGCTTGCCGCCGTTTGTTCTGCCGTCGTCGCAGCGCTGTTTATGACCGTGTGCGGTGTCGCGTTGACTGCTTTTTCCCGCGACGGAATAACGCTCAATCTGATTGTTGCGGCAGGGGGACTTTTGCTTTGCGGCGGCATCGTTCCGCGTCAGCTTTTGCCGGAGCTTTTGCTCAAGCTCGGAGATCTCTCTCCGTTCGGTGTTGCAAAGTCGCTTCTTTCGCCCGCGTTCGGCGCTCCCGTCGATGTTGTGACGTTGCTTTTGGCTGTCGCTTACGCTTTCGCCGCCGTGTTCATCGTACACAGACGCACGGTCCGCGTAACAGTCGGGGAGGAGGTATGATATGCTCGGATATTTGCGTCTTTCATTGAAGCGAGCCTTTCGATCGGCGTATTTTCCCGTGATGCTTGCCGTTCTTGCCGTGGCGGCTTACTTTGCGCCCGCGATCGGAGCTGACGAGGGACTTAAGCCTGCCGCTTTATGCAATTACGACAGCTCCGAGATCTCGCGTCGTATTGTCGAATACTTGACCGAAAACGGATTTGAGCTTTGCGCCGACGAGGAAACGATGCTGGACAGCATCAAGTCCGGCGTTTACGACTGCGGAGCTTTAATACCCGACGGCTTCGGCGCGCTTGTCGCCGTTGGGAACGCGGACGGAGCGATAGATTTTGTCGTAACGCCTGTCTCGTATGCGCCCGATATTTACAAAAATCATGTTGCCGCCGTCGTTTATAGGGAATGTGCGCCGTACATAACGGCGAACGCGCTTCGGGACACTGTAATCACCTTCGATGACGTGTACGAAAAATACAACAGCATGACGGAGGAGGGAGCGCTGTTCTCCTTCAAGGAACAGCTTTCGGACGGCGATCTTATACATGAGCAGGAGCGCGAAAAGACGTACACGCTTGCGACCGTATCGTTTATAATGCTTGCGCTTATGCTGTACAGCGCCTCCGACGTGTTTGCGACGGACATACAGACGCTTGCGCCGCGCATCGGCTCGAAAAAAACAGTCATGCTTGTTGTCCTGCCGGACATTTCCGTCAGAGCGTTTGCCGCTGTCGCGGCGTATGCAGTCTCCGCGTTCGCGAGGCTTTGGCTTTGCGGTGACGACATTTCCGTCACGCTTTTGCCCGCTGTCTGTGCTTATGTGATTTTATCGTGCGCGTTCGGGACCTTTGCCGTGACGGTGCTTGCGGACAGGACAAGAATATCGGCGGGTGTCTTTTATTTGTTTGTGCTGTCGCTTGTTTTGTGCCCGATTTATTTCGATGCGGCGCTTGTTTTGCCCGTGACGGCGAAGCTTCGTTTGCTTATGCCGACGTATTGGCTGTGGATGCTCGACGCGGCGGACAGCATCGTGCCTGCGCTTTTGGTGTCGATCGTACTGTATTCGCTCGCGCTTTTATTTATGGCGGTACGCTTCGAAAATTATAAGGCGCGCGAGCTGTCAAAATAGCATCTTGTCGTATTTGACACTTGACACAATATCAAAAGCAATGCTATAATAAACTATTAAATTCTGCAAAAAAATTATATAAAATGCGAAAATACAGCTTTTGAATGACAAAAGCGGTGTTTCGGAGGGAATTAACTTTATGAAATGGCAATCAGTAAACGAGCTTCGTGAGAAGTATCTGTCTTTCTTTGAATCCAAGGGGCATCTCCGCTTGCCCAGCTTCCCGCTTGTGCCGCAGAACGATAAGTCTCTGCTGCTCATCAATTCGGGTATGGCGCCGATGAAGAAATTCTTCACCGGTGAGGTGGAGCCGCCGCGTCACCGTGTCACGACCTGCCAGAAGTGCATCCGCACACCCGACCTTGAACGCGTCGGTCATACGGCTCGTCACGGCACATATTTTGAGATGCTCGGTAATTTCTCGTTCGGAGATTATTTCAAGGACGAGGCTATTCCGTGGGCATGGGAATTTTTGACCAAGTGCCTCGAAATTCCGGAGGAGCTTCTTTATCCCTCTATCTACGAGGAGGACGACGAGGCTTTTAATATTTGGCACAACAAGATCGGCGTTCCTGCCGAGCGTATAGTTCGTCTCGGTAAGGCGGACAACTTCTGGGAGCACGGCTCCGGTCCTTGCGGCCCTTGCTCCGAGATCTATTTTGACCGCGGCGAAAAGTACGGCTGCGGCTCGCCGGACTGCAAGCCCGGCTGCGATTGCGATCGCTTTATGGAAATATGGAACAACGTGTTCACGCAGTATAATTCCGACGGAAAGGGAAATTATACAGAGCTTGAGCATAAGAACATAGACACCGGTATGGGACTTGAGCGTCTCGCTTGCGTTATGCAGGGCGTTGACAATATGTTCGAGGT
>CAZOMK010000010.1:0-20656 GCA_964580615.1 uncultured Lachnospiraceae bacterium
TCCGTATACTCCGTTTCAAGTCCGAAGCGGTCATAAAGCTTGTCCTTGTCCCAATTTTCAAGCTTGATCACCATGTTAACCTTTTCGGACTGCTTGACAGAGCCCATACCGAATATTCTTCTGACGTCCACAATGCCTATGCCGCGAAGCTCAACATAATATTTGATCAGCTCCGGCGACGTTCCGACAAGCGACACCGCCGAAACACGCTTTACTATAACCGCGTCATCCGCGATAAGTCTGTGGCCGCGCTTAACAAGCTCGATCGCCGTTTCGCTTTTGCCTATACCGCTGTCTCCGAGAATGAGTATTCCCTCTCCGTACACCTCGACAAGCACACCGTGCATTGTTATTCTCGGTGCAAGCCTCAAATTAAGCGATGCGATAAGCGCAGACATGAAATTGCTCGTAAGCGAATCCGTCATAAGCAGAGGCGCGTCAAAATACGAAGCGATCTCGATCATTTCCTCCGATGCCTGAGTGCCCGTTGTCAGCACTGTTGCGACGGGATGCTTGCTGAAGAATTCGTAAAGCACATTTTTTCTCTGTTCGGGTTCGAGATCCGCAAGATAAGTCTGCTCGACTATACCGACAAGCTGAATTCTGGCAGGCTCGAATTTTTTAAAATATCCTGCAAAGGCGAGTCCGGGTCTGTTGACCTCCGCGATCACGATCTCGCTGTCGCGTCCGTCCTCGGGAAGATAGATCGTCGTAAGCTTAAACTCGTCGATTATATCGCCGAGCGTAACCTTTTCTCTGTCGAAAGCCATACACACCTCACACGTTTATCTAAATCATTTACAATGAAAGTATATCACACGCTTTGAGCATTTTCAAGGCAAGTCACACTATTGACGAAAACTTTTTACTTTTCAAAAAAGAATTTTTCCGCATCTTTATATTCATCAAAAAAAAGCGTTCATACAATTGACATAATTATGGTTTATAGTTATACTTGTATCAGTGTGCATACGATATATTTTGAAAGGTTACGGCACTAATTTATGAAGCATTTTCGCAAAGCATTGATCGTCCTGATCACATTTTTTATTTTGACCTCCGCTCTTTTCTCCTGCACCTCAATTCCGAAGAGCACCGAGGAGGAAGCGACGACTGTTCTTACCGTCGGCGACTACGAGGTACCGTTTGAGGTTTACAGATATTTTTTCATGAATTACAAGTGCGAATATGACGGCGGCGACGAAAGCTATTGGAAAAACGACAGCGTTGATGCCTCTGAAATATACGAAGCAATAAAGGAAAAAACCTTTTCCGCCATACTTCGCTGCTACGCGACCTTTGGGCTTTGCGAGGAATACGGCATAGATCCTTACAGCACGGAAATAGACAAGATCGTTGACGAAACGGTTGACGACTACATAAAGAGCGAATTCGGCGGAAAGAAGGAATATGTCGATTCGCTTGAGGGCGCGTACATGACGGACAGCGTTTTCCGTTTCGTTTTGCGTCGCTTCGAATGTGACAAGGAGCTCAACGACAAGCTCATCGCCTCCGGCGCCATAAAGACCGACGACGAAACAGTCCTTACGGCGATCAAGGACAACGACGTTTTCTGCCGCGCAAAGCAGATCCTTATCAAAAATGACGTCGGTGAGGACATATCCGCAAATTTGGCAAAAGCAAAGGAAGCGCTCAACGCAGTATCGCTCGGCATGGATTTTGACACTTTGGTTGCAAAATACGGCGAGGACACCGAAATGATCGTCAATCCGACAGGCTATTATTTCACGCACAACGAGCTTATCGAGGAATTCGAAGAAGCCGCATTTGCACTTGAAATAGGCGAAACAAGCGGAATCGTCGAATCAAACGTCGGATATCACATAATCCTGCGTTGCGAAGTTGACGCTTCTTACGTAAAGGAGCACTTCAACGATCTTAAAGAATCGTATTTGACATGGAAATATCAGGAGGCTGTTGAGGTCGAAATGGCGAAGCTGACAGTTTCCGAGACAAACTCGGAGCTTCTTCTCTCGCTTGCGGGCTTCGCAAAATAAAAAGCCGCTAAAACTTACTTTATCTAATGAAATGAGGACATTATGGGAGCATACAGACGTCAAGTTAAATTTCCGAAGCGTCGCGTTCCGAGACGTCACAGCAAATATATCGCCGGAACAAAGCTCAACACAACTGTTCTCTTTATCGTTATTTTTGTGATCGTCTGCATTGTCGGGACTGTTGCCCTCGGCAATTATCTCAAAGAAAAGGCAGGGGAAAACCGCCCGTCCATGCTCGATTCATCGGCTCAAACAGAGGAAGAAACAACGAAAACAAGCTCCGGCGTTTCGTCTATCGACCGCGCAGACGGTCATATCCGCTCCGGATGCCTCGACATTTCGTACAGCGCAAGCGATAAAGACGCGCTCGAAAAGGAGCTTCGCAATCTGTTTGCATCGGGCTTCGATTCAGTAACGCTTCCAATCGAAAAAGACGGTTCGCTACTCTATTATTTCCCTGCGGCATCGGCACTTTCGTACATATCTCCCGACACAAATCTCCCCTCGCTGACAGACACGGTCGAGCTTATAAAGTCCGTCGGCGCCGAATACGGCATAAAACCGACAGTAACAGCGTATTACAGGCTTGCCGCCCCACAAACGGACGATCCCGTGCTCACCGAAGCTTCATATCTTTTTGATACGGCGATAATATCGGAGGCATATTCGCTCGGCGCCGATGAAGTTCTCGTTTCCGGCTTCAAGTCGGAGCTTGATTCGGACGAAAGACTGAACGAAATTCTCACCTTCGTTGAAAAGCTCAAATCCTCCGCGCCTGAAATAAAGATCGGCTTTGCATTCGCGCCCGAAATATATTTTGCGGATCAAACGGCGCAGGCGCTTGAAAAAATATCGTCTGAGATCAGCTTTTTGGCGATAGACACCTTCAGACTTGACTGGACTTATTCGGTCACGACAGAGCCCGTTTATACGACAGACGAGGACGGAAACAAAACGGAAACGTCGGAAACAGTCGTTCTTTCGCAGATATACGGTCAGCTTGAAAAGATCCTCGCCGACGCAAAGGGCAGCATTTCCCTTTACGGTCTGCGTTTTGTGCTTGACGGCACGCATACATACACACTTAGCGAAGCTATCGACGCTTTATATGCGAAGGGCGTGCTTGATTTTTACGTCGCGTCAACGTCGGAATCGGCATTTGCCCCGATAAGCCCCGACACAAGCGACTCGGAATCCGAGTCCGAGCCCGAAGCGGACACTTCAAAGTCCGACCATCCGGTTGAGACAAAGCCTCCCAAGGAGACGGAAACGAAGCCCCCCAAGGACACAAGCAATGCTCCCGTTGAGGACACGAGCGATGCTCCCGTTGAGGACTCGAGCAATGCTCCCGTTGAGGACACGAGCGACGATCCCGTTGAGGACACGAGCGACGATCCCGTCGAGGACACGAGCGACGCGCCCGTCGAGGACACGAGCGACGCGCCCGTCGAGGACACGGAGGCAAGCACCGTAGAAGAATCAACCGTACAGGCAGAATAAAAATATGATCACAAAAACTCCGCTTATCATAACCGATAAAAACGGTACAATAATTTACTGCAATGAAGCGGCGCACAATATTTGCGCCGCTCTTTCTTTCGGCAATTCAGTAGAATCACTGTTCAACGATGATGAATTGAATTCCTACAAGAAAGCTCTCGGCTCCGCGTCGGGCTCTTTTTCCGTCAAGTCCTCCTTTTTGGGAGGTGCGGAGCTTATCTTCGATCTGACAAAGGAAGCTTCGGACGGAACACGTCAGATTTTCATCCGCAAATCAACGTCTGCCGCAATTTCTTCCGTTTCGTACGAAAACGTTGCATCGGAATTTGCGTCCGCACTTCGTGACAGCGCGCTGCCTGACGGCAATCATTCCAAGCGACGCTTCACGGAGCTTTACGAAACGCTCGCGGCACTCAGCTCCTCATTTGATCTCATACGTCATCTCGATATATTTGAGCTCCGTGCTTTGATCGACGCGTTTCACACGCACGTCCTGCCGAATTTTCTCCCCGTTTACGGTACAGTACACACAACGGAAACGGGAATCACCGAAAAAAGCGTCATTTACGCCGAGCCTTACGGCTTTTATCTGACGCTTTGTGCGATGCTTTCGGCGGTATCCTTCGTTTCGTGCGATCAAAACATCCGGCTTGAAATTGACGACAGATGTGACGCCGTAGCTTTTAATATTTCAGTCACTGCGGATGAAGCTCGCTTTGACGATCCGATCCCCATGTACGGCGTGCATTACGTTGACATAATCTTTGCCGAGACGCTGGCACGCGCTTCGGGATATTTGTTTTCATACGAAAGCAATCGCGACACCGGACGCGTTTGCTTTACGCTTTACGTCAAATGCCGCGATTATTATCCGATATATCTCAAGGCAAAGTCATCCACAGCTCAAAATGCCGCGATCTTCGCTTCACTTTTCCCTTTTTCAGCAGAAAAAGAGAATGATGAGCATTAACAGAAGCTCATCGTCCGCTTTACTGTCCCAAAGGATCAATATCAACGCGATGAGGATGATATTTTCCGACGTCAGCCTGTCAAGTATGCCCGACAAGCCTCCCTGCCGTTTATGTACGGTGACAGCACCGCCCTCGTTTTTCGGAACACCGAACGTCTCCTTTGCTTCGACTTCATGTGCGACTTCCGCGTTTGCCTCCGCTGTGGCGTCATTGGTGCTTTCTTTCTCGACTTCCGAGCTGTCATCGAAAACGTATCCGCGCTTGAACGCCTCCTCCGCTATCGCAAGCGCCTCCGTATCCGTCTGAAACGCATTGCCCGAATACTGTTCGGGGATCTTTATTTCCTCCGCTCTGCGACGTCCCGCATCACGTTGACCGCTGATATACATAGTCTTCCATCTCCTTCAGCCTAAAAATCCCGAAATACGGTTCACCTGTATAATGGCGTCGGCAGCGGCGGCGCGTGATTCGGACAAAAACGGACGCAGTGCAAGCAACAGATTTTCTCTGTTGTCCTTTTGGCTTCCGTAAGAAATGTTATAGCTTGAAACGGCTTCGCTCGAGTCGGAATCGTTTGCTTCGGCAGCCGACAAAGCTTCGCCTGCGGTCTGCGCGACCGCTTCGCTATCGACGTCGGCTTCCGCAAGTGCGGGAAGCACTGTCTGTTCTTCACGTGCCGGACTTGATGCGCCGAAAATTCCGCCATCGCTTTGAGTCAAAAGTCCCAAAACCGGCATCACCTGCGGCAGCATATCGAGAATTCCGGAAAAATCCGGCGTGTCGGAGTTTATTTTCTTGTTTTTGACCTTATTCGCCGCCGAAAACGCACCGACCCCCGCTATGACAGCCTCAATCACCGCCTTGTTCTTCAAAAGCTCGCTCACGCCGCCCAAAAGACCGCCGAGCGCTCCTCTTGCTTCCGTTCCTGTCATTTTCCGTTTCTTTTATACGATTCAATGATCTCCGTCGCACGTTTGATATCGCCGTCCGTTAAGTCGGCAAGCGCCGAACGAAGCTTAGACAGATCCTTCGGGCGCGCAATTCCGGAAAGGTTAAGTCCTCCCGCCGTTGCGATCATCTGAACAGTGCGCCATAGCTGATCGTCGCTCTGCTTCAGAAGCTTATCTACCGTCGCTTTATCTATTTTCATTTTTCAACCTCGCTTTTCATAGTTATTCCGCTCGATTTCGGGCGGTCAATAAAAGTATATGCACCAAACAAAAAGGAGTTCCGCTCTTATGAAAATACTTGTTTTTTCCGATTCTCACGGCTCGGACCGCACAATAACGCGTGCACTTGAGCTTCACGGCAGAACCTCCGAGCTCGCGCTCCACGCCGGAGACGGAGCACATTCGTTTATGCTTTTGTCTGCGGAGCATCCCACTGTTAATTTTCGCGCCGTCCGCGGAAACTGTGACAGTCCGCGCTCTTTTTTCGGTTCTGAGGAGCTTTTCGAGGAGGAGCTTATAACTGTCGGTAAGCATAAGCTTTTGCTTACGCACGGTCATCGTTTGGCTGTCAAGCTCTCGCTCTCGATGCTGATCGCACACGCTCGCGCGCGTGGCGCTGACATTGTCGTTTTCGGTCACACGCATATTCTCCTCGAACGCTACATTCCCGACGACGAGGACGGCGGCGCCGTGTATCTGTTCAATCCGGGGGCGGCAAAGGACGGGCGTTACGGCATTATCGAAATACGAGACAACGGAGTTTTGCTTCAAAATGCATCATTAGCGTAAAAATCAGGCATCCCATTAATCGAAAAAACGTTTTTCACCGATAAATATGTTTCAGCCTATTTGAGTGACATGGAGGTTAAAATGAAATATCAAATAACGGACGCACTTAAAGCGCACTTTCTGCGCTACCGTAAAATGACTCCGCAGGACACGGTAAAGCTTATATATCAGAGTGAATTCGGGCCGGGACATTTGATCACAAACGAAAATTACGCATTTGAGCGTCTCAAAACGGAGCTTGAGGACACCGTATGCGACAATAGCATCCCGACAGTCGAAGCGATCGGAGGGGATGCTTGCCGTATTAATCTTGCGTCTGTGCCGTCCGGGCTTTCCGTCAAGACACTGACGCGCATATTCATGCTGAGTGCGGAGATGTTTTCGGGCAACGCACACTCGTTTGAATCAAAGCTGTCCGAGGTATACTCGCTGATAGACGAAAAATACGCGTCGTTTTCACGTCATGAATATTCCGAATATTTGAAAAAATATTTCAAATCGGGCGCGGGCGCCGTACATCATTCACTTTACTATAACGCGCTCTACCGTCCGGCGTACAGAGTCGTGCAAGCTTCATTCGTGCCGCTTTTGCCGCTGCTTACCGAAATAGACGGAAAAATTGCCGCAAACGAGCGCTTTACGCTCAAAATTGACGGGCGCTGCGGCGCGGGCAAATCGACCCTTGCGGAAACGCTCCGACGTATATACGGTTGCGGCGTTGTCCATGCTGACGATTTTTATCCGTCGGCGGGGAGCGATTCTCCGCTCGATTTTGAGCGCATGGCAAACGAAATAAATGACATTTTATCGGGAAAATCCGATTTTTACAATGCTTTTGATTGCTCGAAGCAAGCGCTGACAGAGCGGATCAGCGTCGATCGCGTCCCGTTTTTGACTGTCGAAGGCTCATATTCGCTTCACCCGCATCTCAAGCTCGACGGCATCTCCGTTTTTGTGACAGTCTCCCCGGAGCTTCAGCTAAAGCGTTTGGAAAAGCGCTCCCCAGACAAGCTCGAAGCCTTCAAGACTCGCTGGATCCCCGCCGAGGAGCGCTATTTTGCCGAATTCGGCACAGCGGAAAACTGCGACTTTACAGTTGACACAACTGCGCTTTAACAAGCGCCGAACGCAACGCGGTCAAGCGTCGCAAAGCTGTCTGATGTAGTATTTTTCCCTTAAGGACACCTTTCCGTCAACGGAAACAATGCACAGGCACAGCATTATTATGTCGCGTTTCATGTCGCTGTTCGTCAGACTAAGCAAGCACTGCATTTTTCCGTATAATCCGCGATTGCTTTTTTCCCGCCTGTGGAAGTGCCGAATTTTTCTTTTATTGATGTAAAATCAAAATCATCTCCGAACACGCAGGCAAGCGTCGGATAGATCATAAGATCCTCCGTTTCCCTTATTTTGCCGTCGAAGGTGAACGAACCGACAATAAAGCCGGCAAGCACTGTCACGGCATCGGTATCGCCTATCGTAATACCGCTCAGGGCATTCAAAAGCTCGCTTGATCTTTCGGTCAAAAGCGACGTTCGCTCCGCAGTGCCCGACCGTTCAAACGCGCCGTACAGCTTTGCAAATTCAAACATTTTCTATTCCTCCGAGCCTCGACTTACAGCGGAAGATCCTTCTTTGTGAAGCGGACAGAGCCCGCAATATAGCCGAGTATGCCCAAGACGCCGAGAATTGCGAATTTCCAAACAAACGCATCGGTTCCCTCCATCACGGAAATAACGTCGAACAGCGAAATGATCGTTGCGTAATTGAAGTTATTCAGCGCTTCAAGTCTGACAACGGAGGGGATGACGGGACTTCCGAAAAGTCCGAGCATAGCCGCAACAAGTGCGAATATAGACAATCCGCCGCCGATAACCATCGAGCGTTTGCTTCTGTAAAAGACGCACGACGTGAAAAAGCAAAATCCCGAAAGTGCCAAAAGAACAAGGAACGCACCGACATTCAAAAGGATCAAGTTGCCGTAGGTAAGCTCAATCTCCTCGGACACAAGTGTCAAGCAAACACAGCCCGTTGCCGTTGTCAGCGAGAACATCGCCAAAAGCGAGCCTATGAGATACACCGCCTGCGTAAACACAACAGTGCTTCGCTTTGTTGAGGTTGAAAGCACATACGCCATTGATCCGCTGTCCACCTGACCTGAAATAAGGTTGTTTGACGCCATGATCATGTAGATAATCGGCAGGAGCAGTCCTGCAAGCTTATAAAATATTGATCCGACGATCAGCGTATAAAGATCAGCCTGTCTTATTTCCTCAAGTGCTTCGGAAACAGCATCGGGCAATGTTGAAAGGAAGCTTACGGAGACATCCTCCGCCAAAGCTTCTTTTTTGCTTGATACAGCATCAAGGAACGCTTCTTCGTCTGCGAATTTTCCCTCCCGGTACTGCTTTGTAAGCTCGTCAAGCTCGTATTCAAATCTGCCCTGATACGATACGACGGCGATATTCGCCATGTTCTTGACGGAGTCGTAGTTATAGCCGAAGGAATCGTATTTCTGCTTTGTAACGCCGTAATCGGAAAGCGCCGACATCAAGCTGTCAACCGCTTCGCTTTTTGTCATGTTGCCGGAAATGAACACGGAAGCGCCGTTTTGCGCTCTTTTTTCGCGGTAGGAATTTCGTTCGTCGGAAATTATGTATTCGTCAAGGTCTCCCGTGCTTATATGCGCGAGCAGCGACATAATATCGTAATCGGTCGGCACATCTTCGCCGTTTTCCGTATAAAAATCGTTGAACATTCCGTTGGGATTTAGGGTATATATAACGCTTCCGAGCATTTCCTGCGCTTCGGAGGACTCGCTTTCACAGCCGCTTTCCGCGGCTTTTTCTTCTATACGTCGTTGTAGCTCCTCTGCGGCGGCGGAATATGCCGCTATGACCGCATTTTCCTGCGTAGCGGGCGATTTTTCGTACCATGCCTGTGTGACGGCTGCATACTCCTCAACAGACGAAAACGCATCTGCGGCAGGTTCGCTCTGCATCCATTCGCTTATACCCGACGCATACAGCTTACCTGCATCCGTCGTCATTTCGGGCATCATGCCCCTCCAAGCCTCAAGTGCGGCGGCGTAAACTGCGGCATCCGTATAATCACTTTGCGACGGCATTTGAGAGCACCAAACAAGATATGAAAGCGTTTCGGACGCGTTTGATGCGAAGATCTCGTCAAATTCACGCAGTCCTTCCTCCGCGTTTATGTAATACGAAATTGCACGTTTTTCAAGCTGTGCATCTATTTCTTTTGTTATTATCGTATCCTGTATCGAATTTTTAACCTCGCCGATGTTACCGGAGATCAGCATAACACACGCGAGCATGAAGCAAACTGCAAATGTGATTATCGCCCACATTGTTCCGTTTGCCTTGCAGGACTGCTTAAATAACGCTTTACTGAACATTTTATTTTACCGTTTTAACCTTTCTTGTTGCTTGAAAGCAAAATATTTTTGAAGTGCATTTCCAAAGTATACGGAAGCTCCGAAATAAATTTTACGTCGTAGTTTTTCAAGACGCTCAAAAGCGCCGCCGTCTCATCGGCATTTATGCGTATCGTTGCCTGATTGTACTGATCCTGCAAGCGTATTTTTCCGTAGTTTTCGTTGAGAAAGCGTACGTAATCCTCCGCGCTGTGAAACTCGATCTTAAAGTCCTTCACGGGGCGATTGCGTATATCATTCATATCGCAGACATCCACAATGTGACCGTTATTTATAAGCGCGACCTTGTCGCAGGTCTTTTCAAGCTCGTCAAAACTGTGAATGCTCATGAATATCGTTTTCCCTTTGGCGTGCTCTGCCTTGATTATATCCAAAAAAGTGGCTCTCATAAGCGGGTCAAGTACCGTTGTCGGCTCATCGAGAATAATGATCGGGGCATCGTTCATCAGCGCGGCAACAAGCGCTGTTTTTTGTTTCATACCCTTGCTCATTCGCTTCAGATTTGCTCTCGGATCGAGCTGAAGCCGTTCGATAAGCTCGTTTGCGTAGCTCATATCGTGAAGCCCCAAAAAGTCCGCCTGACATTTCAGAAAATCAATTCCCGTCTTCAGATCGGGAAACGCGATCTCGCCGGGAACATACCCGATCTGCTTTACGATCTCGCTTGAATGCTCCCATGATGTAAGTCCGTTTACGGACACGCTTCCCGAAGTCGGCTTCAAGAAGCCCATAATATGACAGATTGTTGTTGTTTTTCCGCTTCCGTTTGTTCCGATAAAGCCAACCATTTCGCCTTTGGCGACGGAAAGATCAAGCTCGAATATTCCGCGTCCGTCTCCGTAATCCTTTGTCAGAGCCTTTGTTTCGATCACATTCATTTGATTGCGCCTCCGAAATCCTTGTCCTCCTTGTAGAACTTCATAAAATAATCCTCCAAGGTCTCCTTTCTGTTGCTGAATGAAACAACGTCAAGCGCCGCAAGCAGCGCAGATACTTATCTTCAACCGAAATATACACGCTGTTTTCGTTCTCGTCGAGCAAGGAAAAAGTGCCGATCCTCGCTCCGTTGAGCTTCAGCTTGTTTTTTCTGATATATTTTTGAAAACCACCGTATAATATTTGCGTGACGCGTGCTTCAAATCGTCCGCAACAAATTCGGATACGATCTTGCCGTCCTTTATGATCGCAATGCGGTCACAGGTCGAATCTATCTCAGAAAATATGTGGCTCGAAAGCAATATCGTTTTTCCGCGCGCCTTTTCGTCATGAATAAACTGTATGAAAACCTCCTGCATAACGAGATCGAGTCCGCTTGTCGGCTCGTCCAAGATAAGCACCTCCGGATCGGACATAAACGCCGTCACGATGGCGAGCTTACGCTTAACTCCGAGGCTCATTCGCTTTGTTTCGCCGCACAGTACATTGTCCTGCAATTCAAACATATCGAGCATTTCTTTCAAACGCTGTTCGTTTCGGATCTTTTGCATATCCTGCATCATGCGAATAAACTGCCGGCCCGTCAGTCCCGCCGGCAAAGCGATCTCTCCCGGAATATAGCCGACTCTGTTTAACACCTCGGCGTAATTATCGAAGGGTTCCTCTCCCAAAATTTTAGTGCTTCCCGAATCGGGCCTTGAAAATCCCATCAAATGACGGATCGTAGTTGATTTTCCCGCTCCGTTAGGTCCCAAAAAGCCAAACACTTCACCCTTATCAACATGAATGCTTACATCGAAAACACCTCTGCCGAAGCCGTAGTCTTTGGTCAAATGCGAGGTTTCTATGATGCTTGAAGCTGTTGAAGGATAAGCTGTTTTATTTGCCATTTTCATTTGTCCTTTCTTTTTTAACACTGTTAACATTTGAACTGTGTTGTATTATAATACCTTCGAAACGAATATAGAAGCACAGCTTTTTCGTCATTGTTAAAATTTCGACAATGTTAAAATATTGTACATATTCAGCTTGGGGGACACAATGAAGGCGCAAAATTTGAATAATTCATCGAGGAAAACGAGACGTCTCATAAAAAATATATTTGCGGAGATGCTTTCGGAGAAAAAAGAGCTCGGTAAAATATCGGTAAGCGAGCTTTGTCAGCGCGCGGATATAAGCAGAGGAACGTTTTATTCCCATTACGACGACATTTACGGAGTTGCGGAGGACTATGAAAACGAGATGGTAGACACGTTTTTCGACAATGCTCGTTTAATTGAGTCCCGCGACATAATGAATTTTATTGATTCGATATTTGAATTCATACGTCAAAACAATGAAAATTACCGTTTGCTCTGTCGTTCAAACGATTTTTTGTTTGCCGCAAAAAAACTGACCGCCATCGCATCGGGCAAGCTTCTTGAGCTTTGCCATCAGGACAGCCGCATTACAAACAGAACGCACATTGAGCTTGACCTTGAGATATTTTTGGAGGGACTGCTTTGCGAATACGTTAAATATTGCAGAGGGTACTCAGTTAAGACCTTGAACGATCTGTATGCATATACAAAATATTGGGTAACGAATTTCATTTCTCTTCATTCGAATTAAATTACGGCAAAAAAAGGCAGTGAAAAACTCGCAAAAGATTTTTTCACTGCCTTTTATCATTACAGTATGAATTTTTCGATATATTCCGCAACTCCGTCATTGTCGTTTGAGGAGGTTACGGCGTCTGCAACGGATATAACGTCGGGGATCGCGTTTGCAACGGCGACTCCGACACCGCAGGCTCGGATCGGCTCAATATCATCATGATCGTCTCCGAAATAGACAGTTTCATCGACGCTTATGCCGAAGCTGTCGAGCATCGTTCGGATTCCGTTCAGCTTAGTCGCATTTTTGCTCATGATCTGGACTATATCCCCGTTTGCAAGGGTGCAATATGTATCCTCCGGCAAAAGCGACGCGACCCGGTCGAAAATATCCGATGTACGGGAGCTTATCAATATCTTATAGATCTTTCCCTGCGTCGGAAGCTCCGGGAAGCCATCGTATATTATCGGATTCCACATCGGGATATCCGCGTCGGCAAAAAAGCCGTCCGACGTCTCCATTGAAATTATGCTTTCCGGGATATGCACAAGCTCCGACACTATGCTTTGCGCGCTTTCTCGCGGGATTGGGCACTCCGTACTGCTGTCCGGAAACAAAACAGCCGCGCCGTTCAGCGACGAAAACGCATCAAAATCAATCATTTGATCGTACTTTTTCACGTTTCTTGTAGGTCTTGCCGTTGCGGCAAATATGCGTATTCCCCTTTTGCCGCATTCTTCAAGTACGCCGAGCGTTCGTTTCGAAACGGATTTATCCGTATGAAGAAGCGTTCTGTCAAGATCCGATATGATCGCTTTAACCGTCATGTATGTGCCTCCTGCGATTTTCTACATTGTATCACAATTCTCCCGAAAATTCCACTTAAAAATATTACATATATTTTCATCGTTTTTTTGTTTTTTATATGCAAAAAATAATATTGAGATCAAAAGGCGAGACAGCGAAGCTTATGATTGAAAAAACGCTTTGCGTCCCAAGCCTTAACAGGATCATTTAACTGCTTACGCCGCATACGGCGGCTACGGAGAATTTTTATGAGGAACAAAAACGGATTATTTTTATCTTTCACGGCGCTTGCCTGCGCCGTCATCATGCTTTTCACGTCTGCCGTCCGCACAAGTGCCGCTTCGGACACAGACGCGCACAATTGGTACGTCATGCGAACGAAGGATCACACACAGCCGCGCCTTGAAGCTGATATGTCATTTATAGAGGCTCACGGCGGGTATTACGCGGACAAGACTCACAGCGACAAGGACGCCGACGACAAGGTCGTATATTTGACCTTTGACGCCGGATACGAAAACGGCAACGTTGAGCGAATCGTTGACACGCTCAAGGAAAAAAACGCGACGGGCGCTTTTTTCATACTTGAAAATCTGATCGCACGAAATCCGGAGCTTGTGCTTCGTATGCACGACGAGGGGCATCTCGTCTGCAATCACACCTGCCGCCACCGCGATATGTCCGCCGTATGTGAATTAAACGAATTTGCATCGGAGCTTGACGCGCTTGCATCGCGTTACCGCGAGCTGACGGGTGACGAAATGCCCAAGTATTACCGTCCACCGGAGGGCAGATTCAGCGAGCGCAATCTCAAATTTTGCGAACAGCTCGGATATAAAACGATATTTTGGAGCTTTGCCTATGCAGATTGGGACAACAACAAGCAGCCAAACCCCGAAAACGCGCTGAAGCTCATTCTCGACAACATCCACAACGGCGCCGTGCTTCTTTTGCATCCGACGTCAAAGACAAACGCCGACATTCTCGGCACGCTGATCGACACACTCAGGCAAGACGGCTACCGCTTCGGCTCGCTCGACGAGCTGACCGTATGCATACAGCCGCGATGAAGCGCGTTATTTTGTGTGTTTTCGCCGCAGTTCTGATCGTTCGGCTTTTTTCGCTTGAATGCATCGGTGCGGAATGGATCGGCGGCGACATTTACAGGGGCTCCGGTGAAAACACCGTCGCGCTGACCTTTGACGACGGCCCCGACGAAAAAAAGACGGACATCATTCTTGAAATTTTAGACCGTTACGGCGTCAAGGCGACGTTTTTCATGATCGGCAAGAATGCGGAGCTTCATCCCGATATAGCCGCTCGCGTCATTGCGGCGGGGCATGAGGTCGGAAATCACACGTATTCGCACGTATTTTTGTCGGGGATGAGCGTCGATGCGGTCAGATCGGAATTTTCGCGCGCCGCCGATGCGATATTTACAGTATCGGAATGCAAATCGCATTTTTTGCGTCCGCCGGGCGGAATATACGACGAAAACGTCATCTCTGCGGCGAAAGCAGACGATCACGTCATTGCTTTATGGAGCATAGACACGCTTGATTGGTGCCATCGCAGCCGTGACGAGATCGTGCACGAGGTGCTCGACAACGTTCGCGGCGGCGACATTGTTCTTATGCACGATTACGTTTGCGGAGAATCGCACACTGCCGAGGCGCTTGAAACAATAATACCCGCGCTCAAGGAACGCGGGTATGAATTTGTTACGCTTTCGGATATGTATCTCAATCATCGCGACTGAATTCAGCCGTTTTTGTATGCAAGCTTAACGTATTCGTCGGCAATGATCGCACAAACGCCGACTGTTTTATATTCGGAGCCGACAAGTATCAGATCGCGCATCATTCCCTCGTAAGTCATGCCGACCTTTTCCATCACGCGGCGACTTCTGTCGTTGCCGAGCATATATCTGCATTCAATGCGATGAAGTCCGAGAGTCATGAATCCGAAATTCATAACGGCACCGAGTGCTTCGGCGGCGATTCCGCATCCCCACCAATCGGGATTTAGGACATAGCCGCACTCGGCGCTGTTGTGTTCTTCATGAAAGCAAGTAAATCCGCAGGTACCGATCATTTTTCCCGTTGCCTTATCGACAACAGCCCAATCGTAGAATTTACCGACAGCGTATCGTTCCTGAAGATATGCAAGATATCTTGCCGTATATTTAACGGACGGATGCGGCATCCACAGTAAGTATCGCGTTACTTCGGGATTTTTCGAATAATCGTACATATCCTCGGCGTCACTTCGCTTGAGCTTTCTCAATATAAGCCGTTTTGTTTCAAGCTCCGGCACTGATGAAAAGATCCGCTTCACCAACGACATATCCATAAAATTTCCGTCCTTTTACGCACATTTACATATATTATAGTCTTATGCGTATATATTTTCAAGTACGGAATGATCAAAAGGTAAATTTTCTTTGATTCGATTGCTATTCCGCTTGTTTTGTGCTAATATATTATATGCGACGTAATATGTTTGTCTTGGCTGTCATATACTATACCGAACACAAAACGGAGGCAGCTTACATGAACATGATCACGGAAAAAGAGATTTGTTGCGAGGCGAAGGACTCGGCTTTTGTCTTTGGGGACACACATCGGCTCATCCTTGCCGCTTTTGCGGGCTTGCTGTGTGCCGTTGCCGCGGTGCTTATTCCGCTTTTTCCGAGCGCGCTTTACGATGCAATGAGCGCTTCCGCCGTCAGCTTTGCCGAAAGCTTGCATTTTGATCGCACGTTTTTTCGAGCCGCAGCTGTATTATCCGAGCTTTGTTCGGGCGAATTATATCTGACCCTACTTTTGCTTTTCTCGCCCGCGCTTATCTTCGGAAAGCAACTCATCCTCGCTTTCGTTCCGATCCACACGTTTTTTCGGGCTGTGTGCACCGTATCTGTATTTAACGCAGGCGTCGGCACGTATTCCGCCCTTACAGTCCTCGCTTCATCATCGGCGTCGGTGCTTTTTTTCGTATCAGCCGCACGGATCGCGCTTCGCTTTGCGGACAGCATACGCGAGGACGCCGATAACGCATCATCTTCGGCAATATTAAATTTTTCACTGAAAATTCTGTCAGCTCTCGGAGGCTTTATCGTTACCGAATTTTTAATTCTGCTACCGAGCGCTTTCATATAAAAGAAAGGCAAAAAAATGGCAAAAGAAAAGAAAGAAAAAAGAGGCTTCAATTGGTTCAACCGCTATAACCTTGACGGAAAAGGCGTTGACAAGGACGAGCCTAAGATACTCGAAAATCCCGGCGTCGCAAATTTTTTCAAATTTTATTGGCGCAAGCTGTCGCAGCTTTTGAGCGTTAATCTGCTCATGGTTTTCGGCAATTTCCCGATATTTTTCTATTTCATTTACAAAGCCGGCTATTTCGGCGTTGAATCCTCCGCGCCTTACTATCAGGCGTTCGCTCCGCTTTACGGCGCTGAAATGATGAAGGATTCTCCCGTCACATCCGCGCTTTACGGCATCTTCGGCATACAAGTCCCGATATCGGCAAACACGGGCACGACGCTGATCTTTCTCGGTCTGACAGCCCTTTTATTCTTCACGTTCGGCCCCGTCAACGTCGGAATAACCTACATCTGCCGAAATATGCTCAAGGAAGAACCCGTTTTCATGATGCAGGACTTCTTCTACGCGATCAAAAAGAACTTTAAGCAAGGTCTGCTCCTCGGCATACTCGATCTCGGCGCGCTTCTGCTCCTCGGCTACGATATTTCCTATTTCTTCAACAATCTCACATCGACATCAATGTACATAATGTTCTATATGTCGATTTTGATGTTTATCGTTTTCTTCATGATGCGGTTTTATATGTACCACATCCTCATCACCTTTGATCTTTCCATCTTCAAAATACTCAAAAATTCGCTCATCTTTTCCCTGCTCGGCATTAAACGAAACCTCATGGGTCTGCTCGGATTTTTGATCGTGCTCGCCTTCAACTATTTCATGTTCGGACTTTACATTCCGATAGGCGTTGTTTTGCCCTTCATTATCGTCCCCGCGACGCTCATGCTGATCGAGACATACGTTGCATATCCCAAGATAAAGGAATACATGATCGACCCGTATTACGGTGACGACGAAGAATTTTCCGAATCGGACGATGCGGAAGCCGCCGGCGAGGGCTCTGCCGAATAAAGCTCGCGCACGTATGCGCTTGCTTTTTCAAGCACTCCGCAGAGCGCAAACGCGGGAACGGACAAAAGCATCCAAAAAAACGAATACAAAAGGCATATTTGTCCGGCAAGGTTAAAGCGCAAGCCGCTGTAATCCCACACATTGAGTCCGAGCCACAGGTTCAGCACGCAACCGGACAAAAGCTCAGCCGACGTTATGACGGCTCCTCCGATAAACGCCGCACGAATCGCATTCGGCCGCGCTTTCATGTTGATGCGGTACATAACGAAAAAGCAAAATCCACCGACAAAAAGCATTGTCGGGTGTGTATGCCCTCTCCACAGAGTTTCGACTGCTCCGTACACCGCTCCGCCGAATGCAAATGCCGACGCATATTCAATTGTATTTTTCAATTTCAAAAAATCACCCCCGACATCATTATCGACGTCGGGGGTTTGATTTATTCGCTTTTATTTCGATGCTCAATTGCTTTTTTCAAGCTCTGCTTTTTTGGAGCTTATGAGTCTGTTGATCGTGTCAACTGCTTTGTCAACGTCTGCGCCGTCATGAACGGGCATTTTGAAAATGATCTCACCGTCATTGCCGCGAATAACGATCGCGCGGTATTCGAGCTCAACCTCCTCAAAGCCTTTACCCTTGGGGATGTTGAATTTACGTGAGTCTTTTTCAATAACGGCATCTTGCAGGTCGGTGTACTTTGCTTCGAAATACTTTTCGTCGTCCGCTTCCTTGGTGAGGCAGAAGCGATACATGAAAATATGAAGCTTTTCCGTTGCGAACATGATCTGCGCGGCGGCATATTTATTCGAACGGTATTTTCTGTCCTGACCGCGCTGAACCTTGAGCTCCTCCTCATCGTCACTGCCGGCGTTATAATCAAAATCGCTGAACATGACGGGCGGGAATGCCTTTATTAGTTTTTCGCGGACGTCGATGCCTCGGCGAGCAAACTCGTCAACATTTTGTATCTTCTTTGCAACAGCGTTATCAATATCCGTGTCCGAAGGACGTGCATCCTTTGCGAAAATAAACACGCACAAGCCTACCGCAATTGTCACGCAGCCGATCATTGAGCCGCCGTGCCCGATGAAAAAGAACGGAATGCCGATAGCGACGATAACCGCTCCGACAATTTTCCAAAAGCTTTTTTGCGGCATAAAATATTTAATATTATTGAGATAATCCATCTGAAACGCCTTTCTAAAAATCATTTTCAAATATTTTATAATACTTCGAAAATTAAGTCAATAGCCTTCAAAGATCAAAAAGCATTGTTAACAAAAACTTTAATTTCGGCTTCAAAAGTTAACATTTATCAAAAATCATTTTGTTTTATTATATTTTATTGACTTTTGACGATTTAATAGGTAAAATTAAATAAACAAAATATAAAAACTCCTTTTTAACAAGAGGCACTGCAATGAGTCGAAAAAACAACCGTGAAGAATTTTTCTTCACAAGTACAGATGACCGCAGCAAGGTCTTCAACCCTGTTTCTGCGGCATTTCCCGCGAACGCTTCCGAAATTCGAACGTATTCGCTCCCGAAGAATGTCACAACGATCGGTTACATAAGCCGAGGCTCCGCAGTTATCTCCGCAACCGGATCGGATTTCAAGGTAACTGCAAAGGAAGCGTTTGTAATCGAAAAGATCGCGTCGTTCAACTGTCAGATCCGCGTCTCCGCAGATTCAACCGTTTCGTGGTTTTCCTGTAACGGCTCGCTTCCCGAAGCGCTGACATCCGCATACGCCACACCGACAGTCGGCATACGCACCATTGACATCAGCGGAATTATGGAAAAGATCAGAGACGTACTCTCGTTTTCCGAAGCTGACGAAAACGAGGCTGACGAGAGCGTCGGCTCCGAATTTGATCCCACGCGCGAGCAGCAAACAAGCATCGAACGTGAAAAGTTGCTCACCTCCTACTTTTTCGATGCACTTTCCGAATTTTACTATTCCGCAAGCGCCATCAACGGCAGCTCACCGAAAAAGAAGATCTCCGAGGCTGAACGGATCCGCGTTTTCATTGACAACATGATATACAGCAATCCGTCGCTTGATGACATAAGAGCTCATTTCGGAATCACGAAAATGCACGCAATTCGCGTTTTCAAGGCGAAGTACAACCAAACGCCGATGCAGTATGCGATCGAGCACCGTACAGATGTTGCCGCAACGCTTCTCGCAACGACAGATCTTCCGATAAAGGAAATTTCGGAGATGCTCCACTATTCAAACACACAGCATTTCTCCAACTCCTTCAAAAAGCTTACCGGTCAGTCTCCGAATCAGTATAGAACTGCCGCAAAGCACAAATAATGAAGCAAGTCTTGCGTTAAAATGCAGGTTTTCAATGTGAATTTTCAGGGTACTGTAAAAAACAGCAATGTTTTTTACAGTACCTTTGCTTTTTGTATTTATTTTATCGCGAATTTATGTTATAATATAATGTATTTTAATGCTTTGATGCAAATTTTTATATATTACGGAGCTATAATCTATGTGCGGCTTCATCGGCTTTTCGGGAGTCACCCGAAACAACAAAAAAATAATCGAGTGTATGCAGGACAGGATCTTCCATCGCGGCCCCGACAGCGGCGGAAGCTTCCTCGGTGACGGCATCACGCTCGGATTCAGACGTCTTTCCATCATTGACCTTGAGGACGGCTCTCAGCCCCTCTCCAACGAGGACGGAAGATACACCATCGTTTTTAACGGTGAAATTTATAATTTTATGTCACTCAGAGACGAGCTGATCGCGCTCGGTCACACCTTTAAGACAAAGTGCGACACGGAGGTTCTCATCCACGGCTATGAGCAATACGGAGAAGCAATCGTTGACCGTCTGCGCGGTATGTTTGCTTTTGCAATTTGGGATCGCGACGAAAAATCCCTTTTCTGTGCGCGCGATTTTTTCGGAATCAAGCCCTTTTACTACGCGCTCACAGACAGCGGCGAGCTTATTTTCGGCAGTGAGATCAAGGCGCTTTTGGAGCATCCCGGCCTCACGCCGGAAATAAATCCGGATGCGCTTCGTCCGTACCTTTCTTTCCAATATTCGTCCGGAAGCTCGACATTTTTCCGCGGCATAAACAAGCTTCCTCCGGCGCACACGCTCACCTTCAAGAACGGCAAGCTTGACATTCGTCGCTATTGGGACATTGACTTTGACGAAAACAACGAAAAAAGCTTCGAGGATTTCGTTTCCGAGCTTGAGGCGGACGTTCGTGAGTCAGTCGCGCTTCACAAGCACAGCGATGTACCCGTCGGATCGTTCCTTTCCGGCGGTGTTGACTCAAGCTACATCACGGCAACGCTTATGCCGCATCATACGTTCTCCGTCGGCTTCGGTTTTGACAAATTCAACGAGACAAACGAGGCTATGCGTCTTTCCGAGATTCTCGGCATTGAGCATCACGCCGAAATAATCACTGCGGACGAATGCTTTGACGA
>CAZOMK010000011.1:0-20496 GCA_964580615.1 uncultured Lachnospiraceae bacterium
TCTCTACAAAATTCTTATATTATTTCATTGTCCTCTTGACGGGGAGCGGTTCACTGTTACTGTAACGGCTTTTTAAGTTTTATTTGCAATTTTACATTTCTACGGTTTCGTTATTTTGATTTTTGCGTTGCTTTTTTTCATGCAGACGCTCAACAATGAACAGCGCCAACAGGGTGAACAGCGGTGCAACCCCATGTGCAACCGCAAAGCCGACAACACCAAGCGAAAGCCAATTAATCGTAAGCGGCAACAGCAAAATTTCGCCCACCGTCATTGCAAGGAACGCAACAGCCGCTCCTGCCGTACCGATATGTCCGTCCCCCAGTGCACAGAACACCTTCAAAACGGCAAGCGGCCACAACCATACAAAAAGGCTTCCTCCCCTGGTTAATCGAAGCGTTTCGTCAAGCACTTCAATCGGGAATTCAATTGAAAGGACAACGGCTCGACTGAGCAAAAATCCGACCGGAACAGTGATGAGCGGTACAAGGAATATCTTCGAAGACCACCTGTGTCTCGTTCTGACAGCGCCCAGCAATGCGACTCCCAACGCCATCCAAAAATTCAGCATTTGCAGTGAAGACGATACACTGTTGAGGTAGATCACCACCGCCTGGGTTGTGTAAGTGCCATACGCCTGAACAAAATACACTCCCAGCACGTTATTCAGCACAGGAACGATAATGTGGGCGAAAATGAGCGGCACCGCATCGGAAAAGCGATAAAGCGAGGGATCGATTTTTTTCGTTGAAATGCCGATGCCTACGACCACAAGCCCCGCAACGAGCGCAAGCATCGAAAGCAGCATAGATCCAATGTCGTTTGATAAGAAGCTGACAGATACTACAAAACTGTATATAGTATTACAGCAGAGCAAAAGCATTAACAGGATGAACGGTGCGCCTATTTCGCCGCTGACAGGCTCCTTTTCATCAGCTTTTTTCAGTTGTTTGCCGCATTCGGGACAGAAAGAGGTGATTTCGGAAATTTCCCGGCCGCAATATTTACAAAACACAGTTTGTCTCCTTAATTTTCGTTCTTAGCGCCGCACGAATGGCAGAAAGTCGCATCATCGTCCAGCACCGTGCCGCAATCCGAACAGCGGCGGACTGGAATTTGTGCGCGTTGCATTTTCTCCATGCGCTCCATTGTTTTCATCATAGCTTCACAACTCTCTGCGATCTTACCGTAAGCATACAAACGCATCTGTCCCAGCCATGCAAAAAATGTTCCGACAAGCACGATGCCAATACTAATGTATGGAATAAAGTCCGCATCGTTAAAGATAGAACTCAGCATCACAGTGACCAACATGGCGGCAAACATGCTGACGAACACCTCCAGCAGAAAGACTATTTTGGAGTACCCCTGAATTTTCTTTCCTATGTTTTTAAACATAATTTTTCTCCTTTTAATATTTTATTTGTAAATACATATATGAAATATTATATCATACACAGTTTGTTTACGCAAGTATGTATATAAATTATTATATCGTTCACTTTTTCTTCTAAACATTTGCAGTTAATGATTGCAAATGAGGTGCTGATTCAGTATCAATACAACATAGTAAAAAATGCCGGAGGCTTTTTCACCTCCGTCATTAACACCAATTATTATCATAATACCGCCAAAGCTTTGAGGAGCACGCAGGTTCACCGTAATAAGATGCCCGCAACATTTTTATTATATCACTTGTCGTCCGAGCTTGCAACATATTTTTGTGCAATGTTTGTGCTTTCTGCGTTTTATACAATTTCAAGTAGTTAAATTTATACAAAATACCATATTGCAAAAGCAAAAAATGTGTGCTACAATATAGTCACAAGGAAGGAAGGTACAAGCCGATGAAGACTTAATCTCCAAGCTTCCGAAGAAAAGCGAGGGCCTTAAAAAAGCCGCTTAAACAAGCTTCCGAATGAAAAAACGGTGGTTAAAGTAATTCCGAACAAGTTTCGTTTTCGTTAATAAAAAACGAAGCGAAAATCAAAA
Source organism: uncultured Lachnospiraceae bacterium (assembly GCA_964580615.1). Classification (GTDB taxonomy): domain Bacteria; phylum Bacillota; class Clostridia; order Oscillospirales; family CAG-272; genus DTU064. The sequence goes on from CAZOMK010000011.1 coordinate 1,993, forward strand.
GGAACAAATAGCCTTCTTTGAAAGCTCAATTCCGTCTTTGACCTGCAAAGCATTAACTTGGGCAAATTTTTCAGTAAAAAAATTGCAAGCGTAAGCTTCCCCCGCAAGTGAAAAGAGGGGTGATTGATATACCAAGGAACGTTTTACGCAAGGTCAGCTAAGACAAGAAAAAAGAAAGCGAGGATAACAAATGATGTTAGATATCAAGAATCAGGAGTGACCCTTGGTTGTAGAATTTAAGCTATAACCAAGGGTCACTTTTTTGCTGTTTACGTCATTTTCGATCCATCGGACAAAGCGAATGAAAAACAAAAAGGCAATTTCCTTTCGGAAATTGCCTTTGCTCGTTTCGCGCCATGCGGGATTCGAACCTGCGACCTACCGGTTCGTAGCCGGGCACTCTATCCACTGAGCTAATGGCGCATCTCAATCGAGCTTAACTATAATATCACATTTTTCGCGGCTTGTCAAGCACATTTTTACTTTTTTTCGATTTAGTTGTTTTCACCATACATTTCCCCACCGAGACAAATCTTTTTCTGCAATTTGCACATCAAGTGTTCGAAAATGTCGGATTGACAAACATAAAAACACTTGGTATAATAAAAGCAACTTGAATATTGCAATTATAGGATAGAGGCGCGGCTCGTCAAGAGTAGCCGCGGCGTATAGGCTTTCGCAAAGCCGTTGCCGTGTGCCAAAGGGACTGCCGCCGAAGATGAGAGTGCGAAACTCGTCTGGTCGTTCGGATAAGATCCGTCTGACTGTCGCGCAAGCGGAGAGCTATTGTGATTGCGAGATACGGTGAAAATCACCGTGCTCTGATGACATTAACGGCAGCCGAAGCGCAAAAAACGCTCGGCTGCCTTATTATTTTTGTCCGACGGTTGCAGTAAAAAAATCAGTTACCGAAAGGATAAACATCATGACAAACAACCCCATCTTCAAGGGCGCCGCAACAGCGCTCATCACACCTTTAACGGAATCCGGCATCGACTTTGACGCCTTCGGCAGACTTATTGATTGGCAGATCACGTCCGGCATTGACGCGCTCGTCGTCGCAGGCACAACGGGCGAATCCTCAACTCTCACCGACAATGAGCACCGCGACGCCATTCGTTTCTGCGTCGAGCGCACGGCGGGCAGAGTCCCCGTCATTGCCGGAACAGGCTCAAACGACACCGCATACGCCATCGAGCTCACGAAATACGCGTGCGAAGCGGGCGCGGACGCGATGCTCGTCGTAACTCCCTACTATAACAAAACGACGCAAAACGGACTTTGCAAAATGTTCTCCTCGATCGCGGACGCTTCGACAAAGCCGTTGATCCTTTATAATGTTCCCTCGCGTACAGGCGTCAACATTGAACCGTCTACATACGCAAAGCTCGCGGATCACGAAAACATCGCGGCGATCAAGGAAGCAAACGGAAACATCTCCAAGATCGTCGAAACAGCGTCGCTTGTCGGCGACAAGCTCGACATTTATTCCGGCAATGACGATCAGATCGTGCCCGTGCTTTCGATGGGCGGCGCCGGTGTGATCTCCGTGCTGTCAAATCTTCTCCCGCGTGAAACCTCAGACATTTGTCATCGCTTCTTCAACGGCGATGTATGCGGCGCGGCTAAGCTCCAGTGCGAGTATCTGCCGTTGATCAACGCCCTCTTCTCCGAGGTAAATCCGATCCCCGTTAAGGCGGCAATGGCAAAAATGGGCTTCTGCGAAAATTATCTCCGTATGCCGCTCACCGAAATGGAGGACGCGCACGCGCAGATACTTTACTCAATAATGCGCCGTCACGGTCTTATTGCGTAAGCGAGAAACATATACATAAAATAAAGGAAATTTATTATGAAAATCATACTTCACGGCGCATCGGGTCGTATGGGAAAAATGATGTCCGAGGTGATTTCCGCCTCGGAGGGCGACATTGCCGTCGCTCTCGTTTCTCCCGACTACATTACCGATTCCGACGCGGGAACATATAATTCAATTTCGGAATGTAACACCGAAGCTGACTGTATCGTCGATTTTTCAACACATTCCGCCACCCCCTCCCTGCTCGAATATGCGGCAAAGCGCTCGCTTCCCGTCGTCATCGCAACAACGGGACACACCGAAACGGAACTTGACGCGATAAATTCCGCCGCCGAAAGGATCCCGATCTTTTTTGCGTCGAATATGTCGCTCGGTGTCGCCGTTTTGGTTCAGATCGCAAAAAAAGCCGCTGCCGCGTTCCCCGATGCCGACATCGAGATAATCGAAGCTCATCACAATCAAAAGCTCGACGCGCCAAGCGGAACGGCGAAAACACTTTTCGAAGCGATCAGATCGGTGCGTGAGCACGCGTGGGCAAAATTCGGCAGACACGGACTCGAAAAACGCACAAAAAACGAAATCGGCATTCATTCGATCAGAGCGGCTTCCATCGTCGGACGTCATGAGGTAATCATAGCGGCTCCCGGCGAAACGCTCACCCTGACGCACGAGGCTCACGACCGTTCGCTTTTCGCAAACGGTGCTCTCGCAGCCGCGCATTTCATCGGCGCGAAGGTCGCGGGACTTTACTCAATGCCCGATATGATCGGCGACTGACAAATTTATAAGGAAGGCAGTATTTCAAGCATGAAAGCAGCTATTTACGGATACGGCAATCTCGGCAGAGGAGTTGAGTCGGCAATAATGCAGAATCCCGACATTGAGCTTTTCGGGGTTTTCACTCGTCGCGCCCCTTCCTCGCTTAAAATACGCACGGATGGCGCTCGCGTCTTGCCAGCGTCGGACGTGCTCAATTACAAAAACGATATCGACGTTATGATAATATGCGGAGGCTCCGCAACGGATCTTCCCGAAATGACGCCCGCCATCGCGCGCAATTTCAACTGCATCGACAGCTTTGACACGCACGCGCTCATATCCAGCCATTTCGAAAAGGTTGACGAGGCGGCAAAAGCCGGCGGCAACGTTGCCCTTATATCGGCGGGCTGGGACCCCGGTATGTTTTCCCTCATGCGACTTTACGGAGCATCGGTGCTTCCGTCCGGCGAAAGCTATACGTTTTGGGGGCGCGGCGTCAGTCAGGGTCACTCCGACGCGATAAGACGAATCGACGGCGTCCTTGATGCACGTCAGTATACGGTGCCCGTCGCCGCCGCACTTGACGCTGTCAGAAACGGCGAGCAGCCTCAGCTCACGACACGCGAAAAGCACACACGCGAATGCTACGTTGTTGCCGCTCCCGATGCCGATAAGGCAAGGATCGAGCACGAGATCGTAACAATGCCCAACTATTTTGCCGATTACGACACAACGGTTCATTTCATTTCCCGTGAGGAAATGGAGCGCGAGCATTCTTCGCTTCCGCACGGCGGAAATGTCATTCGTTCCGGTTCGACGGGCATTGACGGGGAAAATTCGCACACGATCGAATTTTCATTAAAGCTTGACTCAAATCCCGAGTTTACGGGCTCCGTGATCGTCGCGTACGCACGCGCCGTTCACCGTCTGTCTCTTCGCGGAGAATCGGGTGCGAGAACAGTCTTTGACATTGCTCCCGCCGAGCTTTCGATCCATGACGGCGCTTATCTTCGCGAGCATTTACTGTAATTAAGACAAATGCAGAAAGTGATCGAGTCTATGTTATCAAACAACATCAATTACAATGAAAACGGTGAGCTGACGTTCGCCTGCATAAGCGTTGACAAGCTTGCGGACTCCTTCGGAACTCCGCTGTATGCTTACGACGAGCAGCGCATCATCGACAATTGCCTTACATATCAAACAGCCATGAAAGCTCATTTCGGTGACGGAAGCTACCCTATTTACGCAGGAAAAGCGGCTTCGTTCGGATATATTTACAAGATTTTGACAGAGCTTTCAATGCCCGCAGACTTTGTTTCTGCAGGCGAGATCCTCACGGCAAAGCGCGCAGGCTTCGATATGTCACGCGGATTTTTTCACGGAAACGCTAAGACAAACGCCGAAATTGACATTGCGATCGACGCGGGAATCGGCTGCATCGTCGTTGACGGTGAGGATGAGCTTTTTGCTGTTGCGGAAGCCGCGCGCCGAAAGAACATACGCCAGCGGATCCTGCTGCGTATCACTCCCGGCATTGATCCGCACACGTACGAAGCCGTTTCGACGGGCAAGGTCGATTCAAAATTCGGTATGCCGATAAAGACGGGCCAAGCACACGAATTTGTTCGTAAGGCGCTCGGTGAAGCCTCGCTTGAGCTGATCGGTTATCACTGTCACATCGGCTCTCAGGTGTTCGATGACGACGCCGACGTATATACCGACACAGCCAAGGTGATGCTTGATTTTTCATACGAAATCGAAGCTTCCCTCGGCTATTTTCCCGAATATCTCAATTTGGGCGGCGGCTTCGGTGTTAGATACACCGAGTCCGATCCGTCGCTTGACATAGATAACGGCATAAAGCGCATTGCGGACTTCGTCAAAGCTTACTCCGCCGCGCACGAAGCAAAGCTTCCGAGGTTTCTGATGGAGCCCGGCAGAAGCATCGTTGCCGACGCGGGAATGACGGTGTACACTGTCGAAACAGTCAAGCACATCCCCGGCTACAAATCGTACGTCGCCGTTGACGGCGGCATGACGGACAATCCGCGCTACGCGCTTTATCGCTCCGCATACACTGTTTATCCTGCCAAAAAAAGCGAGTCCGATATGACCTGCGACCTCGTTGGCAAATGCTGTGAGTCGGGCGATATAATACAGCCGTCCGTTTCGCTTCCGTCCGAGATCAAGCGCGGTGACAGAGTTGCCGTCGCAACGACGGGCGCATACAACTATTCGATGGCGTCCAATTACAACAGGATCCCGCGACCTGCCGTTGTCATGCTTCGAGGAGAGTATGCCAAGCTTGTTGTCCGCAGAGAAACCTACGCAGACGTCTCCTCCCTCGACATCATCGAATAACAATATCTCGCTTGAAAAAACAAGGAGCGGAAACTCTTATCGAGTTTCCGCTCCGTTTTATTGCCATTTTCGGTTAAAGCGAAACCGCCGCTCACCGCGTCAGGAGAGCTTCGTTCCGCAGTAAATGCAGAATGCGGTCGGATCGACGCTCTTTCCGCAGCCGGGGCAGGTTATCTTTCCCTCCTCCTGCTGAACGGGAGTCTCCGGCTCCTTTTTCGTCAGATCGGCGCCGCAGGATGTGCAGAAGGACGTGCCCTGATCGACAAGCGCTCCGCAAGCCGCGCATCTCACGCCGTTTTTCAGCAATGCCTGCTGCTTTTTGGACGCCTCGATCTCATCGTTCAACTGAGTTATCGGCTGTATTATATCGACAAATTCGTTGTCTCCGTCGCGAATCGCCTTTTCGTAATATGCCTTACCGAGCTGTGTGTACAGCTTCTCCAATTTGCGCTCCGTCTCTTTTTGTTCAAGCTGAAGCTTCGTGCTCTCGGCAAGATCCTTTGCTTTACCGGCAGCATCCTGACCGGATTTTTTGAGTTGTATCCAGAAATCCATACTGTCCCTCCGTTTTGTTTATTTTTCAGCCGTCTCAGACAAGCTTTTTTTACTTTTGAATTTGATAAACGGTACGTCCGCTGTCTCGCGGCTTCCCTCCTCCATCATGATGAAGTACGTGACTGCGAGAATTGCATACGGCACCGGACAAAATTCGCCGGGATTGACCTGCGACATAAGGAAAAGTCCGACATAGGAAAGGAAAAAGATCACATTCTCCGCCTTGCGATTCTTAACAAAAACAATGATCCTTCCGACGCCCTGATAAGCGTACGCCGCAATTCCGACAAGGCCGAGACCGCCGACGATCTGTGCAAACCACATATGATACCAATTCATCGCGCCCTTCACGGGATTATATATATCCGAATTGCCTTTATAGCCGATACCGACGCCGAAAACGGGATTTGATTTGAAATCCTTGATCATACGCGACAGAAGCGATTCTCTGCTGTCGTCCGAGCAGACCTTTTTGATAAGATTGATCAGCTCTGTAATGTCAAAACCGTCGTCATCATCGCCAGACGAAAGCTTCGCTCCGCAAAGCTCCAAGACACGCGGCATCACAAAAAACGCTCCGAGCACAATCGCAACGATCAGCAAAACGCAAAGCGCAAGCTTTACCGCCTTCCGACGGATCGAAAGCACGTAAACGAACACAAGCAAGACAAACTCGACGGTTCCCATAATAATACCGCCGCGCGAGCCTGTGAAAACGGTGCAGACATACATCAGCACCATGCAAACGAGATCGACGTGTCTTTTTCTTGCATAATACAGCGGAAACGGCATCGCGAGCATCAAAAACGTCGCAAGATTGTTGCCCGAACGCAAAAACGGGAATCTGTTAATCTCACAAAAAACGTCCCATCGCTCAATATAAAAGCGAATGACGCAAAAGCAGGCGAGCAAGCCGGTAATGTATATTATTTTCAGGATCTCAGCGGGCGCGTCACTTGTAAGCTGTGATTTCACAAGCAAGTAAAACAACACAAGTCCGACGCCGAGCCCGAAAACGTAAAACAGCGAAGTCGGATAAAAATAATCGGCGGCGCCGATCGTGCCGAGTCCGCCGAGAGTGATCGCGACGGTAACAGCGCAAAGTCCGTAAAACGATTTGCCCACACGAATAGGCTTTCTGTATTTGACAAAATGAAATATGACGGCAAAAACAGGCGGAACGGCAGCCCATGCAACGGCAAGGAATGCGTCAGCGGAATTGTAGCATCGAGTCACAAAAACAGACAAAAGCATCGCGGGGAGCATTGCATCCGTCAGTCTTGACGACAGAACAAGCACAGCGGAAATGATAAAAACGAACACCACCGCACCCGCAATCTCGATGTTAAGCAAAATGATAACCGCCGCAAGCAAAAAAAGTACAGACGGATATATGTACGAAAATAATTTGTTTTTGAATAAGCTGTCACACATAAAAAGTCTTCCGATCAATTAAGATTGCCGTTTAACGGCGCAGATCATTTTATCGGGATCTGTTCTCCCAAATACGTTGGCTCCGGCATAAAAAGCGTAAATAAAAAGTCCTTGTTTCGTGCCGCCGTTTCGCGCAGATCGCGATAGCTTTGCCCTCTGTATGTTCTGAGATCGGCAGAGACACCGACAGCGTCGAGTCCGAGCTTTTCCGCAACATAAAGTGCACGGTAAAGGTGATATTTTTGGGTAACTATGATAATATTTTCGGTGCAAAACACATCTCTTGCACGGAAAAGGCTCTCATAAGTGGAGAAGCCGGCGTAATCCAAAACGATGTCCTCCTCCGGAACGCCATTTTCAACGCAGTAACGCTTCATCGTCTCCGGTTCATTATAATCATCGCGTGAATTATCTCCGGACAAAAGTATTTTCGGAGCGGCGCCCGAATTGTAAAGCTCAATGCCGACCTTGAGACGATCCTCAAGCATATTGCTTGGAGTGCCGTCGTCACGCACACCGGCACCGAGAATGAGTATGCAGTCGGCATCAATGGCGTCGGACGCCTGCTCCGCGCCGACTATCATCTCACCGCCCGCATTCAGAACCGTTTTGTTGATTGCGAAAAATGCGATTGCCAAGATCACTGCCAAGCCGATCAAAACAATGACGCAAATACGAAACAGTCTTTTTTTGTTTTTCATAAACCGCTTTCCTTTCGGCAAAATCGCATTTGATTTTGATTATTTTATCACATTTTTTCCTTGCAAGCAATAGCTTTCCCCCTTTTTGTTCAATTGTTCACAAAAGTCTAAAAAACGCTTGCGGCGCTTTGATCCTTATGCTATACTCTTGCTGTGTGACCGTGTTTATTTTATGTAAATTCAGTCAATCATATATGTCGTATCGAAAAAGCGGAAGGGAGAGGGGATTTGAAAAACGAAGTTAAACTCAGCATCATAGTGCCCGTTTTCAATGCGTCCGAGCAAATTTTCGACTGTATTCGCAGTATAACGGACAACTCGTTTTCGGATTACGAGATCATCCTTGCCGACGACGGCTCCACCGACGGCTCAGGCGAGCTTTGCGATATTTTTTCAGAAAACGACCCGCGCATCCGCGTCCTTCACACCGAAAACCGCGGTGCCGCATCAGCGCGCAACGCCGCGCTTGACATCGCACGCGGACATTACATTGCCTTTGTTGACGCAGACGATTGTGTCGCACAGGACTATTTCGAAACGCTGATAAAAGAGCTTGAAGAAGCAAACGCAGACGCGGTCTGCTGTAATTTCGTTGACATCAAGTCGGACGGGCGCGAGATTCCCGTCCATGTTTTGAGCAAAAGGATCGTGTCGGGTACCGACTCCGCCATGCGTGACATTGCCGATCGACGCGAGCTTTATTGGTCGAATGTCTGCTGTAAGATCTTCCGCGCCGATGCGATCGCATCGCTTCGCTTTCCCGACCTGCGCTGCGGCGAGGACGGATGGTTTATGTTCGACTTTCTTCTGACAGAAAAAAAGCTCGTTCTTTCCGATTACTGCGGATATGTATATAACAACAATCCGAAAAGCGTCACCTCCGTCGGAGCACGTGAGCTTTCACGCAGACGGGACGAGGCTTTGCTCGCACAGCACAAGCTCGACTGCCTTTCGTCGGATGACGAAAACGTAAAACGCGCTTTTTTCAACGAATACGCAAAAAGCATCAACGGTGTTGCATACGCCGCTTCCGTCTCGAAAAAAGCGTCACCTGAGCTTCGCGCACAGCTCATCCAAAGCATAAACGAGCTTTTCACCTCCGAACTTTTGAGCGCAAAAAACAAGCTTTATCTTTGCTTATATAAGCACGCACCTGCCGTTTACGCCGCGCTCGTTCGTCTGCACGGAATAAAATCGCGTATATCGGCAAGAGCTGTCAAAAAAGCGCTTGCAAAGCTCATTCCGCTCGGCAACGTCATCCTGCTTGAGAGCTATCCATGCCTCACAGACAGCACAAAAGCCGTTTTCGATGAAATGATCCGCCGCGGATGGAATAAAAAATATCGTTTTTGTTGGGTGTCGTCTCCGAATTCACCGAATTTACCGAAGCTCAAAAACGTAAAGCTCGTTTCCGATTCGGGTCTGCGTATAAAGCTCATCAAGGCGCGTGCGCGCGTCATTGTTTCCGGAAACAGACCGATCCCGAAGCTGAAGCGGTCACAGTATTCACTTTTCATCACGCACGGCGCCGCCATCAAGCGTATGCGCTCATACTCACTTCCAGACGGAATCGACGAAATGATCGTTTTATCCGAGGCACTTCGCATATCCGACACGTCTGCACACGGATTTTTTCCGTCACGCGCATTTGCACTCGGACTTCCGCGCAACGATTTGCTTTTCCTGCCTCTGACAGACACACACAAGCTTTTCCCCGACGCAAATTACGACAAGCTTGTCTATTGGCTCCCGACTTTCCGACGTCATAAGCAGACGGGCAAAGCTGTCTCGCAAACGCAGATCCCGCTTATCCGAAGCGTAAAGGACGCGGCAGCGATAAACAACTCCGCCGAAAAGCACGGAATTTTGATCGTCGCAAAGCCGCATTTCGCGGACGACGTCTCCGCGGCCGAATACGAAGGTTTTTCAAATCTTCGATTCATCAACGAAGCTTTCCTGAACAAAAACGGGCTCGAAAACTACGCCCTTTTGCGTTCCTCCGACGCACTTCTGACTGATTATTCGTCAGTATATTTCGATTATCTTGCGTTGGACAGACCGATCGGTCTTATCTGGGACGACGTTGACGAATACATCGCACACGAGGGCATCGGCATAAACACAGACAGATTTTTATGCGCCGGAGAAAAAATATATTCGATCGGAGAGCTCGACGGCTTCTTCGAACGTTTGTCTTACGGGATCGACCCTCTTTCCGACAAGCGTCGCGAGCTTGCAAATGAACTTCTGCTCGATCACGTCGGGAAGTCGACAAAAAGAGTCACCGACAGGATCGCGTCAAAGCTGAACGGAGATAAGAAATGAAGCCTTTATTTGTTCGCAACGAGCGGCGCATCGGAGTTATCCTCTCGTATACGCAGACGGCGCTGAGCATCCTCATCGCGCTTTTTTACGTGCCCGTCATGCTCGGAATCCTCGGCAAGCGCGAGTACGGTCTGTATCAGACTGTCTCCTCCGTTATCGCCGCGCTAACAGTGCTCGATCTCGGCTTCGGCGGCGCATACACTCACTTTTATTTTCGTCAAAAAAAGGATGACGCCGACAAAGGCACCGAATCTCTGAACGGACTTTTCATCATAGTCTATTTTGTTTTGGGCACCGTCGCATTTTTGTGCTGTCTCTATCTGATGCGGCATCTTGAGCTGATCCTCGGCAACGAGCTTACGTCCGAGGAATACGAAAAAGCGGGGACAATGCTGCTCTTGCTTTCGTTCAATCTGCTCACGAGCTTCGCCTCCGGCGTATTTTCCGCATACATCAAAACGCAGGAAAAGTTCCTGTTTTCAGAGCTTCTTTCACTGATGCGCACAGCCGCAAGTCCGGCGCTTCAGCTCCCTTTTCTCATGCTCGGCTTCGGATCCGTCGGCATGACGGCGGCGCGCTTCGCCGTCAATTTCCTATGCGACGCCGCGATAATAGTATTTGCCGTATCAAAGCTCCGCTTCCGCGCGTCGTTTTCACACATAAAAAGCGGACTTTTCCGAAGCATCCTCTCGTTTTCGTCGCTTATCGCGTTAAACATGATAGTCGATCAGATCAACTCAAACGTTGACAACATCATCCTTGCCCGAATATGCGGCACGGCGGAGGTCGCCGTCAATTCCGTCGGCGTTATGATCGCGTCGTACTATTCGCTTTTTTCGACATCGGTATCAAAGGTATATACGCCACAGGTTCATCGCCTCGTCAGCGACACGTCGCCCGACTGCCGAAAGGACGCTTTAACGGACATTTTTGTCCGTGTGGGACGCGTTCAGATCATGATCCTGACGCTCATACTGTCCGGATTTATCGTGTTCGGACGCGATTTTATCGCGTTATGGGCAAAGGACAGCTATGAGGCTGCATACGCGGTCTGCCTTTTACGTATGATTCCGTCAACAGTGCCGCTCATTCAAAACGTCGGCATCGAGATCCAACGCGCGCAGCGTCGGCATCACTACCGCGCGTTCATATATTCCGGAATGGCGCTTGCCAACATAGCGCTGACGATCCCTCTCGCGCGGCACATCGGAGCGATCGGCGCCGCCCTTGCGACAGGCGCGGCCACTCTCGTCGCCAACGGCATGATCATGAACGTCGTATATCACAAAAAGATAAACATCGACATCGTTCGCTTTTGGAAAAGCATTTTGTCCGCGCTTTGCGGAATGCTTCCCTCCTTCGCGCTCGGTGCCGTCATTCTGATATTTGCGCGTTTTACGTCGTGGCTCTCGCTTATCGTCGGGATCGCGGCATACAGCACCGTATATGTGCTGTCCGTATGGCTTTTTTCCCTCAACGCACGGGAAAAGACGTACATCAAAGCCTTTTTTGCGAATAAAAAAATATAAAAGCCGTCCACAGGACGGCTTTTTGCTTTTGCTTTTTATATGTTACGCCTCTGCGATGACCTCGATCTCGACAAGGACGTTTTTCGGAAGCGTTTTTACCGCAACGCAAGATCTTGCGGGCTTGGATACGAAATACTGCTCGTACACCTCGTTGAATGCCGCAAAATCGGACATATCCGCAAGGAAGCAGGTCGTTTTCACTACCTTGGCAAAGGATGTTCTCGCTTCGTGAAGAACAGCCTTTATATTCTTGCATACCTGATGTGTCTGCTCGACGATGCTCTCTCCCGTAACAGCGCCCGTTGCGGGATCTATCGGGATCTGACCCGATGTGTAAAGCACCGAGCCCAAAAGCTTTGCCTGCGAGTACGGCCCGATCGCGGCGGGTGCCTTTTCGGTATAAACGGTGACTGCAGAGGGCGTATTTGCCTTATTGAATGCGGCGATGATCATATCCGTAATCTCATCGGGAGTATGATTCGTGCTGTCCAAAATGAGATCGTAATTGCTTTCGTCGGCGTAATCGACACCGTATATCGAAACAAATCGCTCTCTTTCAAGTCTGCCGCGCTCCGAAACGGAAGCCTTTGCTTCCTCTACCGTCTTAAAGCTTTCGACATTTCCGCGCTTATCGCCCTGGATCCTGCGCGCCGCTTCGTTGATATCAACCTTGATAAAAACACGGAACGCGTTATGGGCAAAATGCCACGCCATTCTCGAATCGAAAATAATATTGTCCTTTTCAACAGACTCACGCACCACATCGTCGTCTATATAATGATCGAGTGCGGGATCCTCCATTGATCTTCTGTTAAGCTCAAGAGTTGTAATTCCGAGCTCGTTTGCCTTGCGGCGCTGTACGTCGCCCGTTGAATAGATGGGAAATCCGAGCTTTTCCGAAAGTTTTCTCGCAACAGTCGATTTTCCGCTGCCGAGATTACCCGTAATCGCAATATGCATTATCATGTCCGTCCTTAATTTGTTGTGAAAACAATTATATCACAGCGCAGGGTGATATGTAAAGCGATATTTGAAAAAGAGCACGATATATGTCACTTTTTGTTTGCAAGCGCATTTTCGAAAAGCGATTTGAGCTCAGGCGTCGCGTAAACGACAGCTTGACTGCCGGTAAGGAAATAGTCGGCGCCGTCTCTGACTATCGGGCCGTGAATTCCGAAAATTACAGTGTCCGAGCACTGCGCGGCATCAAGTGCAAGCGAAAAAAGCTCGCTTTCATGCACAGATGATCCGATATAAGAGGTGCGTTCCCCCTCGCTTTTGATTGACAGGAACAGCACGGGATGCGACGAACGCTCGATATAAGCCGATGCTGTGTCTATCATGATGTCACCGTACTCAACCTCCGTTCCGTACGCATACGAAACGACCTCAGCGCCGTATTTTTCGGCAAGCAGATGAAGTGACTTACATACCTCCGCTTCATCCTCGTCATTCGGAAGCGGCAGGATCAATTTTTCAATATATTCCGAGGAAAGCATTCTTTCAACGGTATTCAAATGACGGTGATGCAGATGAGTAAGCATGAACGCATTGACATTCGCTCTCAGCTCCTCTCTCGCAACCTCGTCAAGCGCAGATGAAATATACCCGCCGCCGTTTGAAATGTCAACGATCAGAGCACGGGCGCCGTCGGAAACGACAAAGCCGTCGTTTTTGCCGTTGTTCAGGTAAAAAACAGTGTTTTTGTCGTAAGTCAGACTATATCCGACAGAGGCGATCGTCACCGCCGCAAAGACAGCGACGGCAGCACAGCCCGCCGCTCGCGCGCCTCGCTTCGGAAGAAGCAGGATCAACATTACCGCGATAACTGTAACGATCGAGAAAATCGCCGTTACCGAATCTGACGTCGGCAAAAGCAGCTCCGCGCCGTCGATTTTCGTAAGCGCAGACGTAAGCCTCGCCGTCAATCTGCAAAGCCACGCCGCCGGATACTGAAACACAGCCCACAGCCACGTGACGTTGATCGATACGAGAGCAAACGGCGTCAAATAAAGTATCGCCGTTATCGGAAGCGACAAAACAAGCGTTCCGACAGGTGCCAAAAGCGATATACGTCCGAAATATATCCACATTATCGGCATCGTGAATATCATCGAGTAAAGCGACATCGAAAGATTAAACAGGACAAATCGGAGCACGGCAGACAGCGCTTTTGAAAAATATTTTTCGAGCGAAGCCTCGAAAGGAAGCCGACGATCACGCTCGGAGTCGCCTCCGATGAGACGATGCAGGCAAGCATCGCGGAAAACGACAGCAAAAGTCCAACGTCCGCCGCTGCAAACGGAAACACAAAAATGATTCCGGCAACAGCTATGAAAAGCGACGTTATTCTGTCCGCGCCTCTGCCGAAGAAATACGACAGACGGTAGAGTATAAGCATGATCCCCGCACGCAAAACGGACATTGAAAAGCCGGTAAGTCCCATATAGCAGACGGTAACGGCGATAACGATAATGTTTTTGGCCGTCTTATGAAGCGTCAGCTTGTTGAGCACAAGCTCAAGTCCGCCGATGACTATCGAAAGATGCATACCGCTGACTGCCAAAAGATGAGAAATACCGACATAGGTAAAATCGCGTCTGACTGTTCCGTCGAGCGCGGAACGATCACCGACGAAAAGAGCCTGCATAAGTCCGCAGTCTCCGCCGGACAGCTCCGACGAAACAGCCAACGCCGCGCAAATGCGCTCACGCAGGGCGTTAAGTCTGTACATCACGCCGTCACGATGCTCGCATACGATGAGCGTATCTACGTCATCGGACACGGCAAGCCCCGTTATGCCCTCTCTGAAGCCGTTAGTTTTCAGATCGTATGCGCCGTCATCCGTCAGCTCCTCGAAGCGCGCGCGTACTGTTATAACGTCACCCGCCGAAAGATCGGCTGAAAATTCCGTTTCAAGTCTGATCTTTATATTCGAGGGCGCACCGTCGATCGTCAAAACGTTCGCAACGTAAGCGCCGCTGTAAACGGATTCGGACTTTATCTCGACGATCTCCGCCTTAATATCCGCCGTGCTTCCGATAAGCCCGTCCGATATTATGATCTGTTTGTCAACGTTGAAATATACGCACAGCGCGGAGCACGCAACAGCCGACGCCGTCAAAATGACTGCCGTAAGCAAGGCTCCGTATTTGCTTTTCGGCAAAGCGAAGCCGAACGCGATATACATAATTGCCGCCGCAAAAGCGACGGCAATTATTATCGGCTTATATTTTGCTTCAAGCTCAATAAATATTACCGACGAAAGAATAAAGACGGCGGCGAAAAACGCTGTCGGTCTGTTTTTGAAAGCTGTCATACTTCTTCGGTAAGTTTTTTTCTGTTTTTAAGCGTTACGACAGCGGAAACGAGCACGTACACGATCAAATTGACCGAAACGACGGCGGCGCCGACGGGAAGGTCAAGCTCGCAAGCGAGCACAAAGCCGAGGACGAAGCAAAAAACCGCATGGCACGCTGCTGTTACTATGACGCCTTTGAAGCTTTTTTTAACGCGCATTGCAGTCAGCGCGGGGAAAACAATGATAGCAGAGATCATAACGGAGCCTATCATTTTCATGCCTATAACGACTGTCACCGAGATGAGCGCCGAGATCAGCATATTGTACGCTCTCGCGCGTATTCCCGTCGCGGCGGCAAAGCTTTCGTCAAAGGTGACGGCGAAAATTCTGTTATAAAACAGGATAAACACCAAAAGCACCGCAACAGAAAGCGCGATCGAAAGGTACAGATCCTTATCGGTGAGCGTCAAAACAGACGCCGAACCGAAAAGACTTGAGCACATATCTGCCGTATAGCCCGTCGTCATGCTGAAAATAATGACTCCCGCCGTTATCATCGCAGTTGAAACGACTGCGATCGCGGCGTCGCCGCCCATCTTTCCGCGTTCAGACAGATGCATGAGCAAAAACGCGGTGAGCATCACGATCGGGATCGAAATTTCGAGGTTGAACTCGCCTGTCGAATCGAGCAAGGTTGCGACGGCGAGCGCGCCGAAGCCGGCATGGGCAAGTCCGTCTCCTATCATCGACATACGGCGAAGCACCATCGTAACGCCGAGCACGGACGCCGAAAGAGAGACGAGCACTCCGACAGAGGCGGCGCGCAATATTATCTTAAAAAGTATCGGAGATGAAAGCATTTCCGCGATGTTCATACGTTACCTCCGCTTTTGTAATTTTTCCAAACGTCGGATTCAAGATAATCCTCTTTTTTACCGAAGAAGATTGGCGATCTTTTCATGTGCAGGATCTTGGACGCCGATTCGGTAACGGCATCAAGGTCGTGCGAGACCATGATTACCGTGATCCCGTGCTTTTTGTTAAGCTCCGATATAACGGAATAAAGCTCCGACGTGACGACGGGGTCAAGCCCTGCGGCGGGCTCGTCGAGCAGCAGTACGTCCCCTGCGGCAACGAGCGCACGTGCAAGCAAAACTCGCTGCTGCTGACCGCCGGACAGCTCACGGTAGCTTTTTCTTTCTATGTCATGGATGCGAAGCGCCGTCATTGCCTCGCAAACGCGGTCTCGATCCTGTCTTGTGTAAAACGGACGGAAGCCGCCTCTGCCGAGGCAACCGGATATGACGACCTCATACACGCTTGCGGGAAAATCACGCTGTACCTCTGTTTTTTGCGGCATATAACCGATACTGCGACAGCTCAACCCATCGCCGTAAGTGACGGTACCCGCGATAGGCTTGAGAAGCCCCGCAAGTCCCTTTACGAGCGTTGACTTACCCGTTCCGTTTTCGCCTATTATATATAAATAATCGCCCTTTTCGACTGAAAAAGTGACGTTTCCCGCCGCAACAGTGCCATCATAGCCGAATGCGGCATTTTCACATTTTATAAGTGCCATTTTATCTCCGAATATATTTCAATTAAGCGCCAAGCGCAGATTTTCCGCATTTTGCCTCATCAGATCAACGTATGTCACGCCGTCCGCAAGCTGTTCCGCCGTTACGTTATGGCAGGAATGAAGCGTCAATATGCCGCAGCCCGTCGCTTCGGACACAAGCTTCGCCGTTTTGCCGTCCGAATTTTCGATGATGAACACATAACCGATGCCGTCAACCGAAACTTTCGATATCATCTCCGCAATGACGGACGCGGACGGCTCCTGTCCCACCGAGCAGCCGGACAGCGCAGCCGTATATTCAAGTCCGTATTCGCTTGTAAGATACGCAAACGGGAATCTGTCCGCGACGATTATCTCCGAGCGCTTGCCTTCCGCAACGACTTCTTTGAAAAGCTCATCGACACTGTCAAGCTCGGATTCGTATTTTTCCGCGTTTTCTCTGTAAAAATCGGCATTTTCGGGATCAAGCTCCACTATCGCTTCAAGTATGCCGTAAAGCATTTTCTTTGCGTTTACGGGAGACGTCCATATATGCTCATCGGCGGAATGCTCCTCGTGATCATGATCACTGTGTTCATGATCGTGATCCGCTTCGACGGTATCGGTTACAAACTGCGCCGACGCAAGCGTCAAAACGTCGGACTCCTTCAGTGACTCCGCCATGTTTTCCGCCCATTCGTCAATACCGTTTCCCGTATAAATGAAAAGCTCCGCCTCACTGACTTTTTTTATGTCCGCCATCGAAGGCTCGTAGGTGTGGCTTTCCGCCTTGGGCGCAAGAAGCATACTTACCTCCGCCCTGTCTCCCACGATCGCACGCACAAAGTCATACTGCGGAAAAATCGTCGTTATGACAGTAAGCCTGTCGTCGCTCGCGTCATTTCCGCCGCAGGACACAAGCGACGAAAAGATCAATATCAATGCGATGAAAAACGCCCCGCGTCTCATACTTTACCCTCACATTTGCTGCAAATTCCGTACAGTGTTGTATGCGCGGCATCCACCTTAAAGCCATGCTCCGCTTCAATGTGCTTTATTACATCATCCATCTCCTCGCAATGGGTGTGAAAAAGCTCGCCGCAGCACATACATCTCAAATGAAAGTGCATATTCTCATGCCCGCAAGCCGCATACTGATAAACGGCGCTTTTGCCGTCGCCGGTGTGAAACTTTTTCAGTTTGTTTTCCTCCGCAAACGCGGACAGTGTTCTGTACACAGTCGCGTCGCCTATGTCAAGCCCGATCTCGGCGATAATGTCCTTGACCGTGAAGCATCTGTCCGGATTGTTTTTGAAAAAATCATATATCTGCGCCCGCTGGCGCGTCGAATATTTCATATTCAGCCCTCAAATTGATAATCGCTATCATTTCCAAACATTATACCACACTTTCCTTGTGTTTTCAAGTAATTTGATAACGATTATCATTTTATTTTGCATACTCGTTTTATTGACTTTTACTATATATGTGTGATAAAATTCTGTTGCGGACGTTTGACAGTCCGTAATCAATGAGAAATATGCACGGAGGTTTACAGTGAAACCGTTAGAAAGCTACAGCTTTGTCCGCGGCGTGTGCCACAACTCAAGGGACTGCGGAGAGGAATATCTCCGAGAGATCGGATATGCAAAAAGCATCGGCGTAAATTCATTTCGCACATGGCTCTCCCCGTTTGCTTGGCAACGCGACAGAGACGCCTTTATCAAGCACACGCGTGAGTTCATCTCCGTTGCATACGAAAACGGGATCACCGTAATGCCCATAATCTTCAACGGCAACGGTCTCGATCCTCAAACTCTTGAACCGGAATGGCAGAAAAACGTCGGCGACGCTTACGTCACCGATCTTGTTTCGTGCTTGAAGGACGAGCCGGGAATAATCATGTGGGACATCATGAACGAGCCGTCCTGCAACGATTATTATCTGAAATCGCCCGCCGAGGAAAAAGCGGCGCGATGGGAAAAGCTCAACGCATTTTTGAAGCATTACTGCGAGCTCGTCAAAAAGCTCGATCCCGAAAATGCCGTCACGATCGGTCACACTTGGATCGGGGATCTCGAACCGAGCGCCGAATGGGTGGACGTGCTCTCGTTCCACGACTATCTTGAAAGCGACGAGCGCATCGAAAACACTTATAT
>CAZOMK010000012.1:0-20155 GCA_964580615.1 uncultured Lachnospiraceae bacterium
TAATGACTCTGACGTCGGTAAGACCTTTTATTCCGAGAAAGGATACGATATCCGTGTGAAGCGAAAGAGCTTCATTTCTGTATCCGAGCTTTCTTTCGGTGAATATTCTGTATACCATGAAAAACCTCTTGTGCGTTGTTATTTTTGTGCTTTTAAGGCGCGGGCGCCGATGTCGGTCCTGCGATATGCATTCTTAAAATGAATTTTTTCGCTTTCGCCGTATGCTGTATCAAGGGCTTCCTTCAAGCTGTCGGCAGTTGCGGTGACGCCGAGCACACGTCCGCCGGACGTACAGAGCACGTCGTCGATGAGTTTAGCTCCCGCAACAAAGAGCTCTGCCGAAAAATCTTCATCTATCGTGATCTGATGTCCCTTTTCGTAGCTTCCGGGATAGCCACCCGACGCGGTAATGACGCAAGCCGCCGATTTGTTTTCGAATTCAACGGGGCAATCCGCAAGCTTGCCGTCCTCAACGGCAGTCATAACAGTAAGCAGATCCGTTTTCAGCAAGGGAAGGATGACCTGCGTTTCGGGATCACCGAAGCGACAGTTGTACTCGATCACGCGGGGGCCGTTCGGAGTGAGCATAAGCCCGAAATAAAGACATCCCGAAAATGTTCTGCCCTCCGCCTTCATCGCGCGGATCGTCGGAAGAAAGATCGTTTTCATGCATTCTTCCGCAATTTCGTCAGTGTAGTACGGGTTCGGAGCGACTGTTCCCATGCCGCCCGTGTTCGGACCCGTATCTCCGTCGCCGACGCGCTTGTGATCCATTGAGGATATCATGGGCACTATCGTTTCGCCGTCCGTGAACGCCAAAACGGAAACTTCGGGGCCGGTGAGGAATTCTTCGATAACGACCTTGCTTCCGGATGAGCCGAAGATCTTGTCTTCCATTATGGAAAGCACGGCATTTTCGGCTGTTTTTGCGTCCTCGGCGATTATAACGCCCTTACCGAGCGCCAGACCGTCCGCTTTGATAACAATGGGAAGCTTTTGTGTTTTAAGATACGCCAAAGCATCGTCGGAATTGTCGAAAATTTCGTACGCGGCAGTGGGAATCGAATATTTTTTCATGAGCTCCTTTGCGAAAGCCTTGCTTCCCTCGATAACAGCGGCGTTTGCCGCAGGGCCGAAGCACTTTATACCGAGCTCGCGAAGTCTGTCCGCACAGCCCATAACGAGCGGATCGTCCGGAGCAACGACGGCAAAGTCTATTGTGTGATTTTTCGCAAAATCAACGATGCCGTCTATATCCGTTGCGGAAACGGGAACGCATTCGGCGTCCGCCGCGATCCCGCCGTTTCCGGGCAGACAGTATATCTTCGTTACAGCTTTGTTTTCGCGGAGCTTTTTTATGATGGCGTGTTCTCGTCCGCCGCCGCCTATTACCATTATAGTCATAGCTGATTCTCCGTTGGTTATTATATCAATGATGGAAAAGTCTCATGCCGGTGAAGGCGAGTACCATTCCGTATTTGTTGCAGCAATCAATGACGGCGTCGTCACGAATGGAGCCGCCGGGCTCGGCGATGTACTTAACGCCGGAACGGAAAGCGCGCTCGATATTGTCGCTGAAGGGGAAGAATGCGTCGGAGCCGAGCGCAACACCGTCGATAGCGGAAAGATATTCCTCAGCTTCGGCATCGGTGAGCGGAGCGGGCTGCTCAGTAAAATACTTCTGCCAATTGCCATCCGCGCAAACGTCCTCCTCGTTTTTGTTTATGTAGCCGTCGATAACGTTGTCGCGGTCGGGACGTCCCAAGCCCTCCTTAAAGGGAAGCGCGAGAACCTTATCGTGCTGACGCAAGAACCATGTTGCCGCCTTGCTTCCGGCAAGACGTGTGCAGTGGATTCTCGACTGCTGACCAGCGCCGACGCCGATCGCCTGACCGTCAACAGCGAAGCAAACGGAATTTGACTGTGTGTATTTGAGCGTGATGAGCGAAATAATGAGATCGCGAACAGCGGATTCGGGGAGATCCTTGTTTTCGCTGACGATGTTGGCGAGCAGCTCACGGTTTATTTCAAAGTTGTTGCGACCCTGCTCGAAGGTAATGCCGAATACTTCCTTGCTCTCAACGGGAGCCGGAACATAATCGGGATCGATTTTTACTATATTGTAATTGCCTTTTCTCTTGGTTTTAAGGATTTCGAGTGCTTCGGGCTCATAGCCGGGAGCGATGATTCCGTCGGATACCTCGCGCTTGAGCATTTTTGCCGTTGTTACGTCGCAAACGTCCGAAAGCGCGACCCAATCTCCGAAGGAGCACATTCTGTCTGTTCCGCGTGCTCTTGCGTAAGCGCACGCGAGAGGAGAATCGTCAAGTCCCTCGATATCGTCAACAAAGCAAGCCTTTTTCAGCTTTTCGGAAAGCGGAATTCCGACAGCGGCAGACGTCGGAGAAACGTGCTTAAATGATGTAACTGCCGGAAGTCCGAGAGCTGCCTTGAGCTCCTTGACAAGCTGCCAGGAATTGAACGCATCGAGAAAGTTGATATATCCCGGCTTGCCGGAAAGTATCTCGATGGGAAGCTCCTCGCCGTTTTTCATGTATATACGTGCGGGCTTCTGGTTGGGATTGCATCCGTATTTAAGTTCGAATTCGTTCATATTAACCTCCATGCCGCTAATCGCGGCTCAAATAAATGTTGGAATTGCTCGAATTTGCAAAGCAGATCAAAACGGCTCAACCCGTTTTGAGAGCAATTTGTAACTTCTTCCGAAAATTAAACGTTTTTGTTTACGATTCTTGTGTCTGTTTCGCCCGTTTCAAGATCAATGTATCTCACAAAAAGTGAAACCTTGTTGTCGTTATTGAGGTTTGTCCAAATAAGCTCTGTAAGCTCGTCGATGGACGTGTCGGGAAGCTCAAGTGTTTTCGGCTCGCCCTCGAAGGAGGGAAGCGGATTCCCGTCTCCGTTGTATGTATGGATGAATTTTGCTTTTCCGGGGATGGGGTTTGAATACGCGTATGTGAATCTTTCGCATGAGCTGTCGTCGCCATCGGCGCTTTTAAGGATGGACATGGCGAAGTTCATTTTGCCGTTTTCGCGGTGGATTATACCGGAAATACGAGGTGTGAAGTTCGGCTTATCGTCCTCGAATTCGCGAGTGCGGAGCGCCTGCTCAAACGTAAGCTGCTTGTCCATAAGCTCGTAGATCGTATCCGTTTGATCTCCGTTTGTAACGATGGTTTTGTTGCCGAGCACGCGCACCGGATAGTAAATGATCAGATGCGGATCGATCATTTTCGATTCATCAAAGGCTTTTGTACGCATAGCGTCTCCCTCCGCAACAAAAACTCTGTTGCGGCTGTTTTCGCTTCTGCCCATGATAAAATAAGCGGTAATTGCTTTTTTTGAGTCGGCACTTTTACCTATGATAATGCCTCTGCCGTGATAGGCAAGGGAACTTAACTCGTTTGCAACTGTTGAAACCTTCATTGTTTGTTCTCCTTAATGATTTATTCGGTAATGTATGCTTTGTTTCCTTTTACGGTGATCTTCCCCTCGCAGAAAAGACGGACGGCTTCGGGAAGTATCTTCCATTCAGCCTCCTCCATTATGCGACGCTGGAGCGTTTCGGGAGTGTCTCCGTCCTTGACCTCGACAGCCTTTTGAAGAATGATCGGTCCAGCATCACATTCGGGAGTAACGATGTGCACCGTTGCACCTGATACCTTGACGCCTTTTTCAAGTGCGGCTTCGTGAACGTGAAGTCCGTAAAAGCCTTTTCCGCAAAACGACGGAATAAGCGCGGGATGAACGTTGATGATCCTGTTCGGGAAAGCCTCGAAAACCTGCTCGTCGAATATGGTAAGGAAGCCGGCGAGCACAACGAGATCTATATTTTCGGATTTGAGCGTGTCGGCAAGCGCTTTTGAATATGCCGCGATCGTGTCGTAATCCTTGCGGACGAGAACTTTCGTTTCGATGCCGTTGGCTTCGGCGCGCTTGAGCGCGTATGCATCGGTTTTTGATGCAAGCACAAGCGAAATCTTTCCGCAGCCGAACATTCCTGTTTTTTCAGCGTCGATAAGCGCTTGAAGATTCGTTCCTCCGCCGGAAACGAGCACCGCGATCCTGATATTATTCATGTCTGACTCCGATTTATCTCAGCAAAAGCGTATTTTTTCGTCGCCCTCGGCAACGATCTCACCGATAACGTATGCATTCTCGCCTGCTTCGCGAAGAATTTCAAGCGCACGGTCTGCATCGGCGCGTTTTACGTTGATGCTCATGCCGACGCCCATGTTAAAGGTGTTGAACATATCGCGTTCGGGGATGTTACCCTCCTTGGCGATCAGCTCGAAAAGAGCGGGAACCTTAACAGCGGACTTTTCGATAACGGCGCAGAAGCCGTCGGGGATTGATCTCGGAATATTTTCGTAGAATCCGCCGCCCGTGATGTGCGAAATACCGGATATCGCAACGCCGCTTCTTATAAGCGAAAGCACGGGCTTGACGTAAATCTTAGTGGGCGCGAGGAGCGCTTCGCCGAGCGAGATGCCGCCGAGCTCGGCGGGATGCCTGTCAAGTGCGCCGCCGTCAATGTCAAACACACGGCGAACAAGCGAGAAGCCGTTCGAATGAACACCGGAGGAGGGAAGCGCGATGATTACGTCGCCGGCTTCGGTCGCTTCGTTGTTGATCATTTTTTCTCTGTCAACGATACCTACCGCAAATCCGGCAAGATCGTACTCATGCTCCGGCATAAGACCGGGATGCTCTGCCGTTTCGCCGCCGATAAGCGCCGCGCCTGCCATTACGCAGCCGTCGGCAACGCCGGAAACGATCTTCGCGATCTTTTCGGGGTAGTTTTTACCGCAGGCGATGTAGTCGAGGAAGAAAAGGGGCTCGGCTCCGCTGCAAATGATGTCGTTTACGCACATTGCAACGCAATCTATGCCGATCGTATCGTGCTTGTCCATTGTAAATGCGAGTTTGACCTTTGTTCCGCAGCCGTCTGTGCCGGAAACGAGTACAGGCTCCTTCATACCGGAAACGTCGGGCAGGAACAGACCGCCGAAGCCGCCGATTCCGGACGCAACGCCCTGTCTGTTTGTGCGTTTTATGTGAGATTTCATAAGCTCAACCGCACGGTAGCCGGCTGTGATATCAACGCCGGATGCTGCGTAGCTGTCTGATTTTGAAATAACGTGTTCGCTCATTGTGATTCTCCTTAATATGGGTGATTATTCATGACCGCACCAGCAATAAGTGCAGACTTCGTCAGCGGGAAGACCGATAGAGTCGATGATTCCTTCAAGCGATTGGAAGCGAAGGGAATCAACGTGCAGATGATCTGCAATCGCACGGCGCAGGGCGCGACCGCGCTCGCTGTTTTCGCTTGTGTATTCATCAACGTGCTTGAGTCCTTCTTCTCCTTCAAGCTCGTTTATGAAGCGTCTTGCGATCAGCTCCATGTCTGATGTGTTGCGCGAGAAATTAAGATATTTACAGCCGAACAGGATGGGAGGGCAGGCGGAACGCACATGAACCTCTTTTGCTCCGTTTTCGTAAAGGAACTGCGCCGTTTCGCGGAGCTGAGTACCGCGGACGATGCTGTCGTCGATTATCATAAGGCGCTTGCCGTTGATAAGACCGCGCACGGGGACGAGCTTCATTTTTGCGATCTCGACGCGAGCGGACTGATTGCCGGGCATGAAGCTTCTCGGCCAGGTGGGTGTGTATTTGATAAACGGACGCGCAAACGGGATGTCACTTGCGTTTGCGTAGCCTATTGCGTGAGGTGTTCCCGAATCCGGCACTCCGCACACGCTGTCAACCTCAGGCATTTCGCCCGATTCGATCTCGCGCTTTGCCATGAATTCGCCGTTTTTTGTACGCATTATTTCGACGTTTATGCCCTCGTAATCGGAGTTCGGGTAACCGTAATAAGACCAAAGAAAAGCGCAAATGCGTTTCTTTTTGAGCGGCTCCGAAAGAACCGTTATGCCGTCCGGCGAGATCTCCGCAATCTCACCCGGACCGAGATCACGAACATACTTGTAGCCGAGCTTCATGTACGAAAAATCCTCGAACGCAACGGCGTAGCCGTCGTCATCCTTGCCGATTGAGATCGGCAACCTGCCGACCTTGTCACGTGCGGCGATGATCGCGCCTGTGTCCTTCAGTATCAAGATCGAGATCGCGCCGTCTATAACGCTGTGAGCGAAGCGGATACCGTCCGTGAAATTGCTTTTTTGATTGATAAGCGCCGCTACAAGCTCCGTGATAGTTACGTTACCGGAAGCGAGCGAAGAAAAATGACCGCCCGAAAACGAAAGAAACTGATTGGCAAGCTCCTCGGCGTTATTGATGCGTCCTATCGTTGTGATAGCGTATGTTCCGAGATTTGAGCGAATGAGAAGCGGCTGAGGATCAGTGTCGCTTATGCAGCCGATGCAGGCGTTACCTGACATTTCGGAGCATACGTTTTCAAATTTTGTACGAAACGGAGAGTTTTGAATGTTGTGAATGTCACGCGAGAAGTTTACGCCGTCCCAAGCTGCCATACCGCCGCGGCGGGTGCCGAGATGCGAATGATAGTCAGTGCCGAAAAATACGTCGGCAACAGCGTCACGTCTTGACGTTACACCGAAAAATCCACCCATAAATGATTGTCCTTGTCCTTAGATAAAAAATATTATTTACATAACTATACGAGAGGAACGTAAAATAACGCCCCTCCCGTATTGAAGGTCTTTATTTGTTTTCAAAGAAAAGCTCGGAGAGCTTCATCGGCTCAATGTATTCGCCGTTCTTGTATACGCGCATATTTCCGGAAGCGATCTCGTCGATGAGAATAACCTCGTCGCCGGAGTAGCCGTATTCAAACTTGATATCGTAAAGGTCGCATCCGATAGTTGCCATATCGTCGGCAATGATCTTGGTGATGCGCTGAGTCATTTCCTTGATAGTGTCATACTGCGCGTCTGTCATAACTCCGAGAGCAACGAGAGCGTCCTTTGTTACGAGGGGGTCGCCCTTAGCGTCGTTTTTGAAGGTCATTTCAACGTAATAGGGAAGCTCTGCGCCCTCCTCGATGTACTCACCGTAACGGCGGTGGAAGCTGCCGACTGCGCGGCGGCGGCATATTACCTCAAGTCCGTGACCGAAGGGACGTGCAGGAAGAACCTCCATTGTTGCGGAATCAACGTCTGCGCTGACGTAGTGAGTTTTGATGCCTGCTTCCTTGAGCTTTTCAAAGTAATATACGGACATACGGAGGTTAACCTTACCTACGCCCTCGATCGTAACGCCTACGGAGTTTGCGCCCGGATCGAACACACCGTTCTCGCCGGTACAGTCATCCTTGAAATTGAGACAATAATTGCCGTTGTCGAGTTCAAAAACATTTTTTGTCTTTCCAACGTATACAAGCTTCATGTGTTCCATTTTTTTTACCATCCTGAAAAATTATTTATTGTTGAATTTTGATTCTATTTCAGCGTTTTTGCCGATCACCTTGTCGTGCCCCTCAAGTCTTTTTGCGTCAAGCTTTGCGGCAAGCTCGTCGTCGGATACTGCGAGGATCTCAGCAGCCAAAAGCGCCGCATTTGCGCCGCCGCCTATCGCAACGGTCGCAACGGGGATGCCGGAGGGCATCATGACTGTTGAAAGAAGCGCGTCAAGCCCGCCGAGGTCACCTGATTTGATCGGAATACCGATAACGGGGACTGTCGTATTTGCGGCGATGGCACCGGCGAGATGAGCCGCCATGCCTGCGGCGGCGATGATGACGCCGTAGCCGTTTTTGCGGGCGCCGAGCGCAAGCTCTCTTGCTTCCTCAGGCGTTCTGTGAGCCGAATAAACATGAACGGTGCGTTCGATTCCGAGCGAATCGAGCATATCAACAGCTTTGGTAACGACAGGAAGGTCGCTGTCGCTTCCCATAATGAGCATTACTTTTTTCATAATCACCTCAAAAATCCAAAAAAGGCGCACCGACAGAGTATTATCAAAGAAATAATCAAACGGTGTGCCCAGACGGTCGACTTTTTTTATTCCGTACAGCTCCCTTGCGGTTGTCCGCTTCCGTCAGTTGCGATACGGTTTTAACTTTAATCTTATTCTATCAAATTTAGTCTTTTCGCGTCAATAGTGATTATATACAAACTTGCGATTTTTTTTGTTTTTTTCGAGATGGATTTGACGAGCGTCGGCAAGCTTTGGATTTTTATCGAAAAATGCGACGTAAGAGCTGTCTGCGCTCTTGCAAAAACGCAAAAAACTGATATAATACTTTCGTGACGCGTAAAATCACGGCATCGTAATTTTCGAAGGTATCATAAAATGAAAACTAATGTAAAAAAGCTCACATATTCCGCTCTTTTGTTTGCAATGGCGTATGTTTTGCCGTATCTCACGGCAAACATCCTCGAAATAGGGACGATGCTTTGCCCGATGCACGTTCCCGTTTTTATCTGCGGCTTTGTCTGCGGCCCCGTTTGGGGAGGTGCTGTCTGCGCGCTCGTGCCGTTTGTGCGCTCGCTTACGATAGCGATGCCGCCTCTTTATCCGACTGCGGCGGCAATGTCGTTTGAGCTGGCATCATACGGCATACTGTCCGGTATACTTTACCGCGTTTTGCCGCGCAAAACGGGATTTATATATGTTACACTGCTTGTGTCGATGATGGGCGGACGTGTAGTGTGGGGCGCGGCGAGATACGTAATGTCTGTTGTTTCGCAAACGGAATTCGGCTTTGCGGCTTTTGTTTCCGGCGCGATCACAACGTCTTTGCCCGGTACCGTCGTCCAGCTCGTACTTCTGCCTGCTGTTATATACGCGCTTGAACGTGCAGGCTTGATCCCGCGCGACAGAAGTACGGAGATGCTTGAAAAATAATTAAATTTTAAGGAGAATACAGTATGAATATCGCAATAGTAACCGGTGCGTCGTCCGGAATCGGACGCAGCTTTGCTTTTATGATCGACAAGTATTACGAGCTTGACGAAATTTGGGTTGTTGCACGTCGTGCGGACAGACTTGAGGCGCTCGGCGGAGAACTGAAAACGAAGATTAGATCCGTTCCGCTTGATCTGACGCAAAGCGACAGCTATGACAGCTTCGCGGCGCTGTTGAACGAGTTCAATCCCAACGTCAAGGTGCTTGTCAATGCATCCGGATACGGTTATTTCGGAGCATTTTCGGAGCGCTCGCTTGAGGGACAGCTCCGCATGATCGACCTGAACGATAAGGCGATCGTTGCGCTCACTCATCATGCACTCAAATATATGACAAAAGGCGCCGAAATCTACAATATCGCATCGTCGTCGTCGTTTCAGCCCGTGCCGTACATCGCCGTTTACGGCGCAACAAAAGCCTTTGTCACAAGCTTTTCGCGCGCGTTGAATATGGAGATGAAGCCGAACGGAATGCGCGTTATGGCAGTTTGCCCGCATTGGTGCAAAACGGAATTTTTCGATACCGCCGTCACGGACGATACGATCAAATATTATAATTTCTTTACGCCCGCGCAGGCTGTTGCCGAAGCTGCATATAAAAATATGAAACGCGGACGCGATGTGTCGCTTTGCGGCTTCAAAATCAAATTTCAGGTGTTCCTCGTAAAGTTTCTGCCGCATCGCCTTGTTATGAAAATTTGGTGCCGTCAGCAGAAAAAGCCCGTGTGACGAAAAACGAAAGAGAGCTTGTCGAAACTTGACAAACTCTCTTTTTTGTTATATACTCACGGCGAACGGAACGTTTCGGGTGTCGGAGGCGACGGAAGCCTTCGGTGAAAAGGGAATTAGGTTGAAGTCCTGAGCGAACTCGTCGCCGTAATGCGGGAGTCTGATCCATTATGTCACTGGTTTTTACCGGGAAGGCGGATCAAGGCGTCGATCGCAGAGCCGGAAGACCTGCCTGAGATGATATTGTGGGGCCGCGAGTAATCGGCTGAACCATACTTACTGCCGTACCGAAAGCTTCTTTCGGGAGTGTATGAGCCGCAATCTTCCGTGAAACACAGCTTTGGACGGGGTTGTGGCTTATATTTTACGAAAGGAGAAGAAAAATGAACAAGAAGACAAAAATTATTGTGCTTGTCGCGACCGTTGTTTTGGTGCTTGCGGCTCTTGTTGCGGCTTGGGTCGCATTCGGACCCCAGACGACTAAGGGCGAAAAGGCGATTACGATAGAGGTCGTCGGCAAGGACGGAAAATCCACCGTTTACGAGCTTAATACAGATGCGGAATATCTCCGCGGCGCGCTTGAAGAAACGGAAGGACTTACGTTTGCCGATACTGACGGATATGTCAATACGATCAACGGCGTTACGGCGGATTATTCCGTCGATGCCTCGTATTGGGCAATCTACGTAAACGGCGAATACGGCAACTACGGTATCAACGAACAGCCCGTCGCCGACGGAGACGCGTTCAAGTTTGAATATACCGTTTACGTTGCGGAATGACCGAACGTAAAAGCGGCAGATTGACCGCTCGCGACATCGCGCTTGTCGGCGTGATGGTCGCTGTTATCGAGGCGTGTAAATTTGCGCTTTTGGAGATCCCGAACGTCGAGCTTACGACGTTTTGGATAATAATGTTTACATTGTACTTCAAAAAGCGCATTTTTTTCGTGATCCCTGTTTTTATCGCAATCGAGGGCGCCGTGTTCGGCTTCGGGCTTTGGTGGATAATGTACCTGTACGTATGGCCGTTGCTCGCGCTGGTCACCCTTGCGCTCTCAAAAAAAATGGATGCGATAGTTGCTGCCGCCGTGTCGTGCTTTTTCGGACTTTCGTTCGGACTTCTTTGCGCGATACCATACCTGTTTTTGGGTACGGATACGAAAAGCGGCTTTGAAACCGCGTTCACCTGGTGGATAGCGGGCATACCGTGGGATATCGCTCACGGTGTTGCGAATCTTGTGATTATGCTTGTTTTATACCGTCCCGTGACGAGCGTAATGAAAAGGATATCAAAGCAAAAGCAATAAAACAAAAACAGTTGTCCCGACGTGGCGAAAGCCATGCGTAAGGACAACTGTTTTTTTCTTTTTCGGGGGCGTTATTGCTTGCGCGGAAGCCGTCCGATGACCTTGCCCCTGCAAATGACGGATTCGAAAGTGTTGAGGTAAATGTCGTCGTACTGCGGATTAAGCGAGATGAGCCTGTCTCCGCCGAAGCGCTTGAAATAGCCCTCGGAGGATACGCCGTCGGAGCAGACGAACACTCCGAGCTCGCCTATGCCGACGCGAGACTGCTCGTGTACGAGAATTATGTCGCCGTCAAGATAGCGGGGCTCCATGCTGTTTCCGCTGACGCGAAGCGCAAAATCTGCGTCAAGCGTCTCACCGCCCGATGTGAGCGTTATGAAATCAGCGCCGCTTCCGTCAAGCAGTGAACCTCTGCCGGCAGAAACGGGAAGGTCGTAAAGCGGCAGACAGAGCTGCTTTTTCGAGCGCTTTTCCGGCGATGAAAATTTGAATCTGTCCGACACCAAAAGCTCCGCCTTGTGCTCCGATGCAGGCGGCGCAAAGCGCTCCGCTTCCTTTTTCGCAAGCGTGGAAACGATGTCGCGCGCTCTTTCGTCAAGCGAGCGGAAATTCAAAACGAGCGCTTTTTCCGTTTTAGAAAGATGAAGCGAATCGGATTCTCCGAATATTATATAATCGACGGAAACGTCGAAAACACGTGCAAAAGCGGTGAGAGTTGAAAGCTTGGGATCGTCCGACGTGCCGGCGAGGATCTTATTCAGCGTGCCGTTGGGAATCCCCGTTTTTTCGGAAAGCGCCTCGTTCGTCATTCCGAGAGAACGCTTTTTTTCTTTTACTCTATCAAGCCAAGTTTCTTTCATATATTTATCCTTTCGGTCATTTTCAAAAATAACTATACCACAAAACGAAACGTTTGTAAATAGAAAATGGTAAAAAAAATCGAAAAAAAATATCAAAAACGGGTTGACAATAACCGAAAACGGTGATATAATCCGCTTGAAAGATACCAAAAACGGCAAAGCGGGAGCGAGAAATGAACAGAACTGTCGAAATGAACGGATATAAAAAAGTATGTGAAAAGGCGGAAAGAACGCCGCTCCTCCTTGTGATGTTTGCGCGTCTTGTCATTTGGCTGATGAAGCCCGAAATCGTCAGAAACATCAAGTGCAGTCTTGCACTCTGCTGCGTCGCTGTCGTCGCCGTTATCGCAGGTGCGCTCGGAGCAGGCGCGGCTCCGCTTTTGATCGGAGGCGTCGCGGCGTTTGCTTTCGGAGGCCTCGGCATACTCATCACCGCCGATCTCAATTGACTTCGAATATCAATATTTCAGTTATTAATATTTTAGTAAAAAATACAGATTCGCTTGGCGAAAAATAACATACGAAAAAAACAACGAGAACACAAATTTGTAAAAAAAGCATTTAGCGATTGACACGGAGCTTTTTGTTTGATATAATTTGGACATAAAGAATGCCATGCATTCAATTTCTCGGAGGAAAAAAACATGAAAAAGCTTTTAGCTATGCTTCTTGCCGTTTCCATGCTTTTCGTGCTCGCTTCTTGCTCGAACGATCCGGAGCTTCCCAATGTTCCGAATCCCGACAGTGGCGCTGACAGCTCGAATAACGCGCAAGACACATCCGCAAATCAGGGCGGAAATGCATCTGATCCTGAAGAATATCAGCCTGACCTCGAAGCAAAATTCGGCGGTTCCGTCGGTATCGGTACCGAAACAGGCGTTGCATACTTCGACGTACTTAAGGTCGTTTCGAAGCAGTCCAACAGAATGACGCTTCTCGAAGAAAAAATCGAAGGCGAAGCTCTTCCCACGTTCAATTATTGGACATCCGTAGGCGGCGACTGGGATAAGGATGCCGCTGATTTCACACTTGTCGTAGATCCCCTCGGTGAATATAAAGAGGATACCGAAGAAGTCGATAAGAATCATGTTGTCGCTGTCAATAATGAAATGACAGGCGCGGCTGCCATCATCGGTGAAAAGCAGTGGAATTACTATCAGTATTCTCTTAAGGTTCTTCCCGCAGACGAAAACTCCGTTATCAACGTTTATTTCTGCGTAGAAGATGAAAACAACTATTTCGTTCTTTCTCTCGGTGAAAACGGCAACACAAAGGTTGACTGCTACCGCGTCAAGGACGGCGTAAAGGAATCCGCAGCGTTCAAGATCGGCTATACAATGTCTCTTGAAGAATGGACTCCCGTAGGAATCACGGTTAACAGAGATATCATTGATATATTCATTGACGGCGTTCTCAAGCTCTCTCTCTTCAACCCCGAATTTGAGAATCAGTACTATGATTATACCGGCGAAACAGTTCCTTCTTCCATCACGGAAGCAGGTTACGGCGCGCCCGGCGAAGGTCTCCTTTATTTCCCCGTACTTGCTGAAAACGTTCTTCACGACGGTAAGGGTACATGGGGCAACAACACAAGCAATATCGCTACAATGGCATTTGATATGCAGATGAGCACAAGCTATGACTGCGATGAAAACGGCGAGTATGAAAATACAGATGCTGAGCTTGTCGGTATTCCCGGCGACGGTACATTCGAAACCTCTTATGTAGGCGCATACTTCCCCGAAGGCATTAAGCTTACTCACATCCGTTACTCTCCTCGTTCCGGTTACGGCTCTCGTATGTCCGGCGGTAAATTCCAGGTATCCACAGACGGCGAGAATTGGGTAGATATCTATACAATAGATGAGACACCCGCAGAAGGCGATTATGCAACCGCTAAGGTATCCGACGGCGAAACAGTATATAACTATGTACGTTATGTAGGCGCTTCCGGATGCTACGGTAACGTTGCCGAGATCGAATTTTGGGGTTACGCTGCTAACTGATTGAGTGGTAGCCTAAGCTTCAAAAACATTGACAATAAAAAAGCTCTGACCGATCGGTCAGAGCTTTTTTGCTTTTTATCA
The DNA here is from genome assembly GCA_964580615.1 of uncultured Lachnospiraceae bacterium. Taxonomy (GTDB): domain Bacteria; phylum Bacillota; class Clostridia; order Oscillospirales; family CAG-272; genus DTU064. The sequence goes on from CAZOMK010000012.1 coordinate 13,901, forward strand.
AAAGTAAAATCAAATACGATTATTCCGCGGGAGCAGTGTCTTCGGGGTTTTTATCCGAGAGATATTCCTCTTTGATGTAGGCGTATGATTCGCCGTACTCGATTCTGAACCATCCGTTGGCGGCCTTTCCGGTTACTTTCACCGACGTGCCTGCCGCGATCATTTCGTAGATATTCGAGTTTGTGCTGTGGTTCGAACGGACATTAACATTTGAAACAGCGTACATCGTTACGGGAGTGTCATAAAATTCGATCTTTACTGCTGCGATCGCGCCGTCCGCGGTGAGAAGATCGTTTCTGATGTATGCGGTGTAGCCTCTGTAATCGACGCGGTACCATCTGTTTGAGGTCTCGCCCGTCACCGTGACCGCATCCCCCTGATAAATAATGCCCATAATGTCGCTTTCGACAGTGTCCTTCATACGTGCGTTAACATTGTAAAGCGCGTACATGATGACAGGCTCGTCGTATTCGATTATGAGCATATCATCGTCCGTGTCCGGCGGCACCGTCTCCGAATCAGACTCATCGGCAGTTGTTTCTTTCGTTTCGAGCACAGTATCAGATGTCTCTTTCTTGCTCGTGCCCGGGGGCGGAGCGCCTGTCTCTGTTTCTTCGGACGTGTCATCCGGAGAAGACGTAATTCCGAGCATGTGGACAAGCAACGCAACAGCGCCGACGATTACGGCAATTGAAAGCAAAATTATAGCTGCATAAAGCAGAGTTTTTCCCCAATTTGTCATTGATCGGATCACCTCCGTGAAAAATATTTGCTTGCTACCGAATACATTATAGCAGATTTTTCAAAAAAAGAAACAGTTTTGAGAATAATTTTTTGCGGCAACTAAAAAACGCTCCTTGCGGAGCGTTTTTTTATCATTTGTCAGGGTACATGAGCGTGTCAACCTCGAAAAGCGACGGAAATACGAAATCGGGCATTTCAGAATCGGTAAGCCCACAAAGATCCTCTTTTTTTGTCTCGCCCGTCAAAACAAGCACCGACGTTATGCCGTTTTGCTTGCCGAGCGCGATGTCAGTGTACAGTCTGTCGCCGAAAATGCAGATCTCACTTGAAGAATAACCGGTGACTTCCTTTATCATGCTGACCGTCTCGCTGTACGGCTTGCCTAAATAACGCGGCTTTACGCCGGTAGACGCGGTGATGAGCGCGGCGATGGCGCCGGAATCGGGGATGAATCCACCGTCAACGGGACAGTTGAAATCGGGATGAGTTGACAGATACTCGGCGCCGCTTCGGATCATGCGGGCGGCATCTGAGAGCTTTTGGTATGTCAGCTCAGTGTCAAAGCTTGTAACGACTATATCAGCCTCAGCGCCCTCGGCTGCTTCATCGTCGGATATAAGCCGTATTCCGCGGCTGCGCCAATCGCGTCTCAGCTCGGACGTTCCTGCAAGATAAACTGTTTTTTCTGCGCGATGACGCAGAAGAAACTCCGCCGTCACGTCTCCCGCCGTCATTATTTCGCCCGGATTCGGAGCATATCCGAGGGATGCAAGCTTGTTATAATAAAATGTTGACGTTCGCGAGGAATTGTTTGTGAAAAACAATATGTTACAGCCGCTTTGACGAAGGTCACCGATGAATTTTACGGCAAAATCAAACGGACGACTGCCTAAATATATCGTTCCGTCCATGTCGAAAATAAAAAGACGCTTTGAAGTGAGTACGTCACATGCTTTTTGCATATATTTTCTCCTTACCGCGGCAGAAGCCGTTTTTACAAAAAAGCATTATATCATGAAGTTGAAAAAAAAACAACCTTGTGATATTATATTGTGGAAAGTGCGCGCCCGAATGGGTTGAAAAGGAGAAAAAGAATGCAAAATGGACGTTCGGAGGGAAGAGTATATCTTGATGCGGCGGAGATAAAGCGCTGTAACGCAAAAACGGTGGAGCTGATATCGCTTTATTTGAATCTGACGCCTGACGCAATAACGCCCGATATGGTTACCGAGATGGCGGAGGCGTGCGGCTTCGATTTTTCGCGCGCATACGCGGAAATACTCGCCGTCATGTGTGGACTTGATACAGTCGGGCGCGACAGAGCGCTGTTCCGAAACTATTTTATCCCGATGACAAAGGAGCTTGACCCCGAAAGCTTCGAAAGCGATCCGTATTACAAAAACATAAGCTTTAAGCATCGCAAGATCGGACGCTGGGAACTGAAAACGATGAAGCTCAAGCCGTGTGAGGCGTTCATTCGCGACGATTTTACTGTTACAAATGAGCGTGAGTTGATCCCCATGCTCGGTTTTTTTATGCGTGAATTCGAATATCCCGCTATACTTGAGGACGGACGCGACTGGATGACGCTCTTGCCGAACGAGACTGTCACAACGTTGCCTGCCGTTCGAAAAGCGCACGGCAAGGTTTTGACGTACGGCGTGGGACTCGGCTATTTTGCGTATATGTGTCAGCGAAAGTCTGAGGTCGAATCCGTAACGATAGTTGAGCTTTCGACGGACGCCGCGGAAATATTCAAAACGGAGATACTTCCGCAGTTTGAGCATCCCGAAAAGATCAACCTGATCGTCGGTGATGCTGTTGAATTTGCCGAGAAAACAGCGCCGATGGGGAAGTATGACTTTATTTTCGCCGATATATGGCATGACGTCGGCGACGGACGCGAGCTTTATTTGAAGCTCAAGAGCTTTGAGAAGCTGTATCCCGAATCTACGGAGTTCGAATATTGGCTTGAGGCGTCGATCTTGTGCTATCTCGACGAAAGCCTCTGGCGCTGATGAATTTTATTGAAAGGGCGGTGACGGCATGAAGTACAAGATTGCGATCTGCGACGATTCCGAGACAGACAGAAAAATTGTTTCCGATATGGTGAACGTATGGGCGGTAAGCGTCGGTCGTGCCGTGTGCATTGATGCGTTTTCTTCGGCGGAAGCGATTCGTCGTGTTCAGCAACGGTGCCGTTATTCGGCAGGGCATTCATGAAGCTCTGCTTGGCGAGACAAACGGCAAATATCATGAGCTGTGGAACGCTCAGGCACAGTATTATACAGCGGAATAAGCGATGCTTCGTCCCGCACGGTTGATAACAAAGAAAACCTCTTTTGTCCGACGGACAAAAGAGGTTTTGTGCTTGAATTCGTTATTCGGTTGGCTATATTGAAAATTCCTTGCATACGGCGTCAAATGCATCCTTTTCGTCTGTGCGCGGAACGGAGACGGAAATATACGAATCCGACATTGAAACGTCGAATATCGTAAAGTCGCGCAAGGCGAAGCTCAAGCTTGCCAATGCATTTCGCATCCCGTAGCCGCCGACTGTAATTTGCGAGACGTCGGCGCCGCCGATCTTTTTCGCCGATTCGGAAAAAACAGTAAGGACAGTGAACAGCTTCAAATCAATGCTCCGGAAAATTGGTTGTCTGCTTTTATATTATGCGATATACAGTAAGCTTGACTCCGTATTTTTCCATAAACGCGTCCGCTTTCGCAAGAGCTACTCCGTGACTTGATTCAGGGAGCAAAAGACCGGCAAATCCGTCCTCGCACGAGGAGCAGATGTTGTATGCGCCGAGCTCGTCTGCGGCTTTTGCGGCAATATCGGGGCTGAGGGAGATGAAATGACGGCAGACATGATCCGTGTACGGGAGCAGCGTTGACGGGTCCGCTTTTTTGAACGGGGCAAGTCTTGCCTGCGTTCCCGATGCAACGGCTACAAGATCCGCGATCATGCTTCCTGCCGTTGGATATTTGCCCGCGCCACTTCCGAAGAACATCAATTCTCCCGAAACGGACGCATCGACGAGCACTCCGTTATATACGTCCGAGATGTGAGCGAGAGGGGAAGAATACGGAACAAAGCAGGGCGCGGCAAAGATGTCATCCCTACCGTCGAAGGAGGCGTGCGCGATAAGCTTGACAGCACCGCCGAGCTCGTTTGCGGCTTTCATATCGTTCGGGGTGACGTTTCTGATCGTTTCCGCGCGGAGCGTTGACGGATCATAAAGTCTGCCTGTCGAAAGAGCGGAAAGAATGCAAATTTTACGCTGGGCGTCTATTGCATCGACGTCCGCGCTCGGATTTGCCTCTGCATAGCCGAGCTTTTGCGCGTGTTTGAGCGCGTCGTCAAACGAAGATCCGCTTTTCAACATTGACAAAATATAGTTTGTCGTGCCGTTGACGATACCGTTTACGCTTTTGATCCGTTCGGATGCAAGCGAGCTTGTTATCGGTCTGATGAGGGGAATTCCACCGCCGACCGAAGCTTCAAAAAGGTAATGAACGCCCTTTTTCGCAGCTATGCTTGTGAATTCGTCACCGAAATTGGAAACGACTTCTTTGTTTGACGTGACAACGTGCTTGCCGGCACGAAGCAGTGCGACGGTGTATTCGTAAGCGGGGTGAGAGCCTCCCATCGCTTCGAAAACGAGGCTTACTTCGGGATCGTTGACTATCGTTTCGATCGAATGAACGACTCTGTCGCCGAGCGGATGATCCGGAAAATCGCGCAGATCGAGAATATATTTGATGTCTATCGTCTTACCTGTTGCGGCAAAAAGAGATTCGCTGTTTGACGTGATAACGTCAACGACTCCGCCGCCTATGTTGCCCATTCCGAGAATCGCTGTTTTCATTTTTGACCTCATTTTTTAGATTTTATTTTTACTGATCGTCTGTTTCGTTTTCGATTTTTTTGAATTTTACACAGGATGCAAGCATTTCCGTGAGCGATTCGTCCGGCTCAAATGCGATAGCGGCAATTCCGCCGTCCGCATTGAATACCGCTGTGTAAAAACGGGCGGGCATCATTGTCTGCGTGAAGGAATAACGGCTGACATTCTTGTTGTTTTTTACGATTTCGGGCACCTTTGATTTTGACGTGCATTCCTCAAGCGCGATAATGTCGGCGCACGGTATGTCCGCAAGACAGGAGCTTCTCTTGCCCTGAACTCTGTGGACGGAAAAATTAAAGCCCGTAACCTCACCCGTGTGCTTGTTTTCGCAGGCGCGGATCATGTAAATGTAATTTGTCCAGGAATAGCGCTGGTTGACGTAAATGCCGACGACAAGGAGCGCCATTGCGAAAAACTGCAAAAACGGAACGTACTTCACTCCGTCAACGAGGATAGAGTAAAAGTACATTATTGCCGCGGAAATATAGCAGGTCAAAGAAAGGGAAATATCCGTTCTGTTTGCGCGCTTTGCGTGCTGGATGTATTCTCTAATGTACGGTACGCCTGTCATTTGCCGAGCTCCTTTATCTCCGAGTTTGAAAGCTTGTAATCGAGAAGCTCGCGATCCTTGCTGTATACCTTCATGCTTCCGACGGGAACGGAATAATCGACGACGCCGTCGCGGATCATGTATATTTCAAGATAAAGGCTGCTTCCTTCGGGAACGCCGTCGAATGTCAGCGTTTGATATACGTAAAGAAAACGGGTGATTTTAGTCTTTTCGGAAAGCTCGTAGACGTTTCCGTCGTCGTCCTTGAGCCGGTAAGCGAAGAATTCGCCGTTTTTAACGTCGGACGCGGAGACTGACGAATATTCCGATTTTTCGCGTTCTTCGTCGGACAGCTTCTCCATCGTGTCAAATCCGAAACCGAGATCGTCGCAGATAAGTACGTCGGGCATTGTGCGATAGTTATAGCGGAGAGTCACCTGAAGTTGCTCGGCAGATTCGCAAAGGAACATACCCGTTGAATAAAAAAGACCGTCCTCGGTGTACATATCGTAAATGGTTTGAGTTTTTATTGAAAAATTTTTGCTGTCGGCTGAATACGCTTCGCGAAGAACGTCGTTTATCTTTGGAGACGACACCGATTTAGGGTCGTCCGCCATGCAAACGCGGAATACGAGCGCACAGTTGACGAGCAGTATAAGCGCGTAAAATACGACACGTACTATGATGCCGAATACTGTTGGCTTGCTGTATTTTTCAGATGCGGGGACCTCGTCGTAAGATTCGAAATCCTCGTAAATATGGGTGCTGTTGTTTTTTTGGGACATTACTTTCTCCTCGGAAATATGAGAGTGATTATTGTCGTTCCGTAAGCCTGAAATATCGGCAGATTGAAGATTAAAACATATTATATCACAAAATATATTCGTTTTGCAACCGTTTTGACGGAGTTGACATGAATAATATTCTGTGATATACTCTAATGTAAAGCTTTTTATTCAAAATATAATTTTTCGAGGTATATATGGCAAACGACAAAAAAATGGTAAAAGCTATCACGGCAATGGAGGATGACTTCGCGCAGTGGTATAC